>JAPLSS010000179.1 GCA_026398515.1 Candidatus Sumerlaeota bacterium
GGAGAGAAATCTCGGGGGGGTGGTGTTGGAGCCGTTCAGCCTGACGTTGCTGATCGTGCCGAACGACGCCCAACAAGAAACCATCCCGTCTGCCAGAGACGCTGTGAATCCCGCCTTCGCCCCGGTCAAGGAACCCGCTCAATTTGACGCCCCGGCAAAGGGATCACCAGAGGAGCAACCCGCTACCGACACGCCAGCGGATAAAAAACAGCGGCCGAAGAAGGCTGCGGAGCAAAAGGAATATGACAAAGACGCGGGACCCCGCCCTGACCTGGAAGACGTAGCCTATGGCCCTGACGAGCAGCTCAAACTGGACCTATGGAAAGCGAAGTCCAACCAGCCGACGCCGGTTCTAGTCTTCTTTCACGGCGGAGGCGGAGACAAACTGATGTACCGCGGACATCCGCTGTTGATATCATGTTTGAGCAATGGCATCTCCGCGGTCGCGGTCAATTACCGTCCTATTCATCAGGTCCCGAATCCCGTGCCGATGCAGGACGCAGGCCGGGCGATCCAGTTCTTGCGGCACAAAGCCGGCGAGTTCAACCTTGACCCCAAGCGCGTCGCGGCGATGGGAACTTCGCTGGGGGCGAATGTGTCCATCTCCCTGGCATACAACGACGATCTCGCAAATCCCCAGAGCGACGATCCGGTTCTGCGCGAGTCGAGCCGTCTTTGCTTCGTGATCTCCGAGGACGCAGGGGGAGGCTTTGCAGGGAGTGCGGGCCACCCGCCCGCGGCGGCGGAGACGAAGGCAGAAAGCGGGCAAACCGGTGGAAATTCGCGGGAGACGTCATATTATATCGCCAAGGATGATCCGCCGATCCTGATGACCTACACTATGCCGCTCAAAGACCTTGCGCTTCTCAAGGATACGCCCACACGAGAACTGATTCACAATCCCGCGTTTGGCCTTGTGCTGAAACAGAAACTGGACGCAGCGGGGGTCGAAAATCACCTCTATCACGGCGGAAAAAGGGCGCCGCCGGATGCGGAACTGAATTTCATTCTCAAGCATTTCCTTGGCGCGTCCGCCCAGACGGCGCCGTGACATGGTTCACCGCGCGAGGAAAAACGTATGATGAAGATCGTAACGATAACTTGTCTTGCCGCGGGCCTGTTGCTGGCCAACACGGCGCTTCGCCCTGCCTGTGCCGCCGAATCAACAAACAAATGAATGGAGTTATCTATATGCACACTCAATGGCTCTTAGGCACGCGGCCTTCGACATGGCCGCCTACCTGTCGCAGCTTTCCGCGCAGGGCAAACAGCGCGGCTACAAGGAAGTCGTGTATAAGCAGACGCCGCAAGGGGAACTGCGGATCTACTTCGCGATGCCGGCGGACTGGTCGCCGAACGACAAGCGCCCGGCGCTGGTGTTCTTTTACGGTGGCGGCTGGAGCGGCGGCGATGTCTTTTCGGACGGCTGGGTGGCGGAGCATTTCACGAAGTGCGGCGTCGTCGTTGGCTTGGTGGACTACCGGGTGCGCAACCGGCAGGGCGTCATGCTCGACAAATGCGCCGAGGACGCTCGGAGCGCCGTGCGTTGGGTGCGAGCCAACTGCCAAGATCTCGGCGTCGACCCCGAATGCATCATTGCGGGAGGCGGGTCGGCGGGCGGGCATATCGCGGGCTGCACGGCCGTCATCGACGCGCCGAACGCCGACACCGACGATTTGCGCGTTTCCTGTATACCCAACGGCCTGATTCTCTTCTACCCGGTGGCCAGTCTCGTGGATGGCAGCCGGGCGAAGGCCTTCCAACAGATGCTCGGGGCGGACCTGGCCCTCAAGCTTTCGCCCGCGCGAAACGTGACCAGGTCCTGGCCGCCGACGGTGCTATTTTCTGGCACGTCCGACCGCAATCTAGCCAACGGGATCTTGCTTCACAACAACGCCAAGGAGGCCGGCGTAATGGTCGAATTGTATGTGGAAGAAGGCGCGGGGCATGGCGTCCTGCCCACGGGGCCGATGGATGTCAGCTGGCTGCAATATGCGGCGGACTTCTTCATCCGCGCCGGCGTGATCGACAAGGGGACGCAGAATGAGACGCCGTCGGGGACATTGAAGAAATACAACGGCGAGCCGGTCGAGACGATCCAGACCACGCCGAACGCGGACTCGACCCGGATGAAGGTCAAACGTCACGCCGGGAAAACCAAGCCGACGCGACCTGCGCCCGCAAGTGAGAACACCGGCAAACCGTGAGGAGTCTTGTGCATGAACATCACACTCCGACAAAACAATCCGATCGGCGTAGCGCCCGGCGGCTTGCCGCATAACGCGCGAACAAGCGCGTTCCGGCGGGTGGCCGGCTTGGCCGCGTTGCTCTGCCTGCCGCTTTGCCTCGTTGGCGCCGCACGCGAACCGACGGCGGAGCTTCTGCAACAAATGCTCCAGCGTTTCCCCGACGCCGACTTGAACAAGGACGGCAACCTCACCGTTGACGAATTCCGCGAGTATCGAAGCAAAATGCAGCCCGGAGGCGCGGTCGCATCCTCCCGCCCATTCGCCCCGGCCGCCAACGAGACGCCCGCCGCCGCGACCAACGTCCCGCTCGCGGGCAAGGTGGACATTCAGGTCACATCGGCGAAACCAGTCCCAATCAACCCGAAAATCTACGGCATCAATTGCGCGGAGATGTTCATCTATGACTATGTGCAGAAGCCGGAATACCTTTCGGCCCTCGGCGAACTCGAATTCAATACCTTCCTCTTTCCCGGCGGCTCGTCCCGTCATCATCCGACGGGCTCAGGGGGGTTCAACATCCGTCCGGACGAATTGGCACAATCGAAAGGGGGGACAAATGCCCGGATCAACAAAGAAGGATATCCCGATTTCTTCCAGCAGTACATAGAGTTCATGAAACCGATGGCCGGGCACGCCGTATTCATTCCCAACCTTGGCAACGGCACGCTGGATGAGCTGGACTACTACTTACGGAAGATGACGGATGCGCGGATTCCGATCGAGACGGTCGTTCTCGGCATGGAGGTTCAACGCGGCGGCCCCTGGGGGTTCGAGAACAGCGCTGCATACATTGCCGCAATTAAACCGTACATTGAGTTTCTCAAATCGAACTACCCTGCCGTGCGCATTGCCGCATGGAGCACGCCGGTCGGCCGCCGATCCGCGGTTCCCGAGTCCTACCGGCAGTGGAACAAAGATGTGGCGAAAGTCCCCGGCATCGACGGTTTCTCGCAATACGGGTGGACGGAATTCGGCAGCGCTGCCACGCGCAACCGCCTGGGGGGCGGGGCGAGAAGCGCTCCGGAACAGCGTCTGTTAGAATACGATGCTTTCGTTGAGAGCTTTCCCTCACAGCAGATTGAAGTCTACGCGCAGGACTGGGGAAACGACAAGAAGATGTTCATGCTTCAGTGGGGCACGCACGCCGATCGGAACACGGTCCTGGAGGGACTGCACGCGGTGGATTTCCACTTTTTCATGACCGAATACAACGCAAAGCATGACAATTACTTTGAGGTCGCGACATGGTCTATTCCATTGGTGCAAGATATTACTTCAGCAAAACGCAAGAACAGCGGCGGCGGAACGATCTACGAGAAAGATATCGCGTTGTGGGCGGAGTATTTCTACGCCAAGCCGCTCCGGTATCTCTATAGCGGCGACAAGGAACTTCTGGAAACCAAGGTTGCGGGCGCCGGGAAGAATGGCGCGATGGAAGTCGCCAAGGCGCTTACGGCTGCGGGGCCGGACGGCAAGAAGTACCTCTGCGTTCTGAATCGGGGCCCGGCCGCGACGCTCGGCACGATAACGATAGATGGGAAACCTCTCGCGTCCAGTGCGAGCGTGCACGTCGAATCGGCGTCAGGCAACACGCTTTCCACGCCGGGTGGAGCGGTGAAGACATTCGCGGGCGAGAAGACGCTCGACTCCCTCAGGATCGAGCCATACAGCATCACAACGATGATCATTCCTTGAGGCGATATTTTCCGGAGGAGGCGCGTGACATGATTCAAAGAGAACTTGCAGTGGCCTTTGTCGTGGCGGTGTGCTCCATCGCGTTTTCCCAGACGGACGACGTCAAGACGAAGCTTGTCGAGCGCTACCCCGCCGCCGATCTCAACAAGGACGGCGTGCTCTCGGAGAGCGAATTGACGGAATTGAAGAGATCGATGCGGAAGAACAGGGGCCCGGCTGCTTCCGAAGGGAGCGCAAATACCGGGGCCTTCCCCGCTCCTGCCTCCCGTCCAACCAAGGAAGAGAAACAAGCGAGTCGGCAGGCGAAAATGCGTGTGCCGCCCACGGTCACCAATGTCGCCTATGGCCCGTTCGAGCGGAATGTGATGGATTTCTGGAAGGCCGAATCGCGGGAGCCGGCGCCGGTGATGCTTCTGATTCACGCCGGCGGTTTTACCGGCGGCGACAAATCCTTCTGGTATTCTCATCCCCTTCTCAGTTTCTGTCATGAGCACGGCATCTCGGTGGCGGCGATCAACTACCGTCTGATCACCACGGATTGCTATCCCGCGCCTATGTATGACGGGGCGCGCGCGGTGCAGTATCTCCGATCGAAAGCGACGGAGTGGAATATCGATAACAAGCGCATCGCGGCGGCCGGCGGTTCCGCGGGGGCGTGCATTGCGGTATGGCTGGCGATGCATGACGACATTGCGGATCCCAAGAGTCCGGATCCCGTCGCACGGGAATCGTCGCGTCTTTCCTGTGTCGTATCCTATGACGGACAGACCTAGCTGGATCCGGATCTGATTTGTAAGATCAACCCCATAGGCAAGACGCATCCGTGGTTTCACATGCTATTCGGGGTTTCCTCGGCGGCCGACTTCGACACCGAACCCGTGCGCAAACTCGTCTACGATGCGTCGGCGACCAATTTCGTGAGCAAGGACGACCCGCCTGTGTATATGAATTACCAGATGGATCTCACTCCGATACCGCTTCCGCGCGGCGAGCAGAATATGCATCACCCCTATTTCGGCGTCGTGCTCAAGGAGAGGATGGACGCGACGGGGCTTGAATGTGTGTTGCATTACCAAAGCCAACCGGCGCGGCCCGGCGAGG
The DNA here is from genome assembly GCA_026398515.1 of Candidatus Sumerlaeota bacterium. Lineage (GTDB taxonomy): Bacteria > Sumerlaeota > Sumerlaeia > JAPLSS01 > JAPLSS01 > JAPLSS01. Next base: position 5,046 of record JAPLSS010000179.1, read on the forward strand.
ATTTCGATTTCATTCTGAAGCATTTCGATCTGGAGCAGCGCCCCGCCGAAAAGGCCAGCGCGCCGATCGTGAAGGCCGTTGCGCCGACCGAGGCGCAGCCTCAACCGATTGTCCCACCTGTCCCCGGCGCCGGCCTCGAACCCACTCTCGGCGCGAAAGGCCGGTTGCTGCTCGAAGAGGAATTCGACGGCGACACGCTGCCCAAGGGATGGAACCTCACGAGCGGCGGGCTGCGCGTCGCGGACGGCGCATTGCATGCGAGCCAAACAGGGGAGAGCGGGCGTCTGGGCCTTTTCAACTGTGATCTTCCCATGCAGGACGCGGCCATCCAGATTGACTTCAAGTTTGACGGCGCGCGGGGAATCAACGTCAGCGTCAACCCGTCGCCGGGCGAGTTGAATAAGAAGGGGCACCTGTTCTCGGTCATGATCGCTCCGGCGATGTGGAACATCACCGAGCACAACAACAAGGCCGACCGGAATTCGCGCAGTGAAGCGCTGGCCTCCGCGCCCGAGCAATTCGAGCAAGGCCACTGGTACACGCTGCTGGTCGAGTTCAAGGGCGAGGAGGTCGTGGCGCAAGTTCAAGGCAAGAAGCCGCTGCGCGCCGCGAGCCAGGAATTCCGCGTCAAGAAGCCGGGCATCGAGTTCCGCGTTGCCGGCAAGGACGCCGGAGAAGTCCTTCTCGACCACCTGAGGGTGTGGGAGCTGAAGTAGCGCGGTAGCGCAACGCCGCACGCCCTATGGTCGCGAGGCCCGTGCCGGATGAACCTGCGCGTTCAGGTCGAATCGGCCTGCAGCGACGCCAGCGCCGCGTTCGAGCCCGGCGCTTCGGCGCCGGCGAAGGCTTTCGCGGGAGAACAGAGCATTAGCGGCGTCGTGCTGGAGCCATTCAGTTTGACCCTTCTGATCGTGCCAAAGACTCTGGGCAAGATGCCGTAAGGCTTTTGGCGGAGAGCTCGCGATGGCCGTTCTTGGGTAAGTCCTCGCCCGGCTCCCGCGGGTAGGGGCGCTCTCCCGCCCTCGGCGAATGCGATATACCCGGCGACTGCCGCTCCTGGTTTCGCGTGGTCGGTTTCCGCCGCGCCGGCGCCGGGGCTGTTGTTGCCGCACGGCGCCGCGTTCAAGAAGAAGCGCGACGAAGTGGGCGTCGAGTGCGTGTTCCACTGCGCCGACAATCCTGCCGGCCTGAACGAGGAAATGGATTTCATCCTGAAGCATTTCGGCGTGAAATAGGCGGTGGCAGCATGGGCGCGGTCGCCTATTGCCAGAGAACGGCGTTTCCGGGCAAACCGATCAACAGAATCGTCTTCCTGGAGGAGTCCCTATGACACGCGCAAACGCGATTCTAAATAGCGGGGAGAAAGTGTACCGGATGGCGGAGAGAAAGTGTGCCACCCGGGGTTAGATGTAGTTGGTGTTCTGGGTGTTGTCCAGAAGTATTGGCCCTTTCCGGGATCGCTGGCGGCTGCCCCTTACCCCGCCCCT
>JAPLSS010000391.1 GCA_026398515.1 Candidatus Sumerlaeota bacterium
CACCAGATTCCAAAACTCATCCGAAATCTCCCACGGGTGTGTGCGCGCCATGGCTGGCCTCCGTCTGCAGGATTGACAGCAGATGGATCATCCAAGAGGAGGCCCGAATTTTCAAGCCATTTATTTATAGATAAGCTCTTAGTACAACCCAATATCAACATAGATTTAAGGTAGAGACGGACGAGGCCGCGGCGCCGGCGGCGGAGCGACCGCGAAACTCTGCTGGCTTCTTTGCGCCCTCTGTGGACAATGCGACAGAGTTGAGATAAGAGAAGGGACGATTCGCCACGGAATCCCGAGGGATGGGAAGACGGCGTGGCGGCGACTGCCTCTTCAGGAGCGGACCCGCGGTGGCCAGCCTGCAATCCCAAATCGATGCGATCCGGTCCGGTCCCCGGTGGGGCGAAGAGGCGGCCGAGGCGCTGCTGGCGGCCGCCGAGCGCATGGGGTGCTCGGAACTGCACCTGGTCTGCCGCAAGATCGACGCGCTGGCGCAAGGGCGCTGCGAAGGTGCGCTCCACACGCTGGCGCGCCTCCCTCGCCCGCAATTCGTCGCGCTGACGCAGCGGTTCAAGTCCCTGGCGCGCTTGGAGACGAACGGGCGCGGTCAGCCTCAGGAAGGGTGGATCGAGCGCGGGGCGGCGCCCGGCCCCGAGAGGAGTCCGCGGCGGCTGCGGCTGGCCACCCTGCCAACCATCCACGGCGAGAACCTCATCGTGCGGTTTCCCGAGAGTCCGATCCAACGGCTCGGATTGCACTCGCTGGGCATGCCGGCGGACCTGCGTGCGAGCGTCGAGGCGATGCTCTTGCGCGGCCAGGGGACGATCCTCGCGGCCGGCCCGACCGGCGGCGGGCGAACCACGGCGATCTATGCGATGTTGTTGCGCCTGTATGAGTCGCGCGGCGATCGACTGAACTTCACCACGGTCGAGAGAACGGTGGAACGCGACCTGGGATTCGCCGCGCAGGTGGCGGTCGACGAGACTCCGGGCCTGACGTTCGAGGGCGCGCTGGAATCGGCCCTTCGCCTGGCGCCGGACGTGTTGATGGTCGGCGAGGTGCGCGACGCGGCCACGGCGCGCACGGCGCTGGAGGCCGGCCTCGAAGGGCGTCTGGTCATCGCGGCGTTCCTGGCCGAGCGGGCCGCCGGCGTCCCTGCGCGCCTGTTGGCCATGGGGCTTGATCCGTATCTCGTCGCGTCGTCGCTGAACGGGATTCTGGCTTCGCGCGTGGCGCGGGCGCTGTGCCGCAACTGCCGCCGGCGCGACGCGGAAAGCGGCGCCTACGAGCCGGGCGGCTGCGAGGCGTGCGCGCAGACGGGCTTCCAGGGGCGCACGGGGCTGTTCGAATGGATCGCCACGACCGAACGCCTGCGCGACGCGATCCTCAGCCAAGCGCCGCGCGAACAGATCGCCGCCGAGGCGGCGCAGGCGCAAACGGGCGATCTGCTCGAAGCCGCGCGCGCGGCCGTGGAAAAGGGCGTGATTGCGCGATCGGAGGCGGAGGTCTTGTTTCCATAGCCGCATCGAACGCAAGGGAATTGCCGATGGCCGATGGTCGATGGCCGATGGAACAACAACCGCCCTTGATCGGGAAGCGGCAACGATCGCGCGTGGAGGGGGACGGATGGATCGCCGCTCGATCGGCAGGCTGTTCAAGCGGCACTCGGCACTCGGCGATTCGCTCGCGTTTTTTGCCATTGATTGCCTTTGTTCTCTTGTTTCGACATTCGTTGCGCTCTATGCTCTAATGCGTCCATGAATCCTGAGTATTTCCAACTCGACGTCGATGCCAAGAGCGATCTGATCGATCAGCGCCTGGCCGAATTCCTCCGCCGCGGCGAAGCGGTCGACAATCTGTACGACGCGACGCTCTATGCGCTCGGACTGGATTGCGACGACCGAATCCTGCGCGGCAAGCGCGTGCGGCCCGTCCTGTGCCTCCAGACGTGCGAAGCCCTCGGCGGCCTGGTCGAACGCGCCATGCCGTTCGCCTGCGCCATCGAACTGATGCACAACTTCTGCCTGGTCCACGACGATCTGGAGGACGGCGACCGGGTGCGGCGCGACCGCCCGAGCGTGTGGGTCCAATACGGCGTCCCGCACGCCATCAACATCGGCGACCACCTGCTATCCAAGGTGTTCGTCTTGCTGACCGACGAAGCCAACGGCCTGGACCCCGATCTGCGGCTGAGCCAGATGCGGCTGGTCAGCGAAACGCTCGATCACACGCACGTGGGCCAAGCGCTGGACATCAACGCCCGCGACCGGCGCGACTTCACCATGGCCGACTACCTGCGCATCGCCCAGGAGAAGACCGGCTATTACCTCTCGGCGCCGATCCTGGGCGGGGCGATGGCGGCGGAGGCGTCCGAGGGCGTTTTGGCCGCAATCCGGCGGTTCGGCCATTACATCGGCCCGCTGTTTCAGGTGGTCGACGACTTGATCGATCTGACCGAAGGCAAGGGGCGCGGCGAGATCGGGTCGGACATCCGCGAGGGCAAGCGCAGCTATCTGGTGGCGGCCACGCTGGAGTGGGCCACGCCGGCCGAACGCGAGCGGCTGTTCGACGTTCTCGACCGCCCGCGCGACGAGACGACCCCGGAGGACATCGAGCACGTCATCGCGCTGTTCCAGCGGTATGGGGCGCTCGACGCCGCGCGCCAGTACGCCGCCGGTCTGCACCGCGCCGCGGTGGACACGTTGCGCGGCGTTCCGCCTCCCTTGGCGGAACTCCTCGAAGTGGCGTTCGAATCGTTGGCGCGAAGAACACGGTAGAGACGAGTTCGGCGTGCGGAGTGCGGTGTTCTAAGTTCGGGTTGCCGCATTCCCCATGGCGCATTCCGCACTCAGAACGGCGCGCGCCGCCCGCCGAACTTGTTTTTGCGCCTTGACGACGCCGGCCTCCCTCGCTTACTAATATTATGGAAGCTTCCAACGTCCTGGAAAGGGTCGCGCGAACTATGCTCTCCCGTCGAATTCTCTTCCCGTTCCTCGCTGTCGCTGTGTTGTCCTGCGGATGCTGCCGCAATCGTCCGAAGGATGAGGGGCCGCCGCCCCAGCCGATGAAGATCGGCGAGTCGCGCTTGTTCCAGTTCCCCGTCGACGGCGAATGGCATCGCTCCGACGTGCAGGTCCTCAACGACGATCTGCTCCTGATCGAGCCGCAGGGAATGACCGCCGGCCTGGGGACGGGCGCCCTGCAATGCCGCGCGGACGGCCCGCCGCTGTACGTCGACGGCAAGGAGTCGATCCGCTTCAGGGGCTTCGCGCCGCTGGAATTCATGGTTGTCACCACCAAGGCCAAGGACTTCCCGGGCATGGCCGAGGCGAAGATTACCAAGCGCGACGGCCGGCGGTAGCAGCAGGTTTCTCGTTTCTCGTTCCGGGTTTCACGTCGTTGGCGTGGCGGGGAGAGTTGTGTCCGCGCGTTGCGCTCAATGCCGGACCTATGCGCGGACAAGGCTGTCCGCGCCGCTCAAAGCGCCGGTTGTTCATTGCCTCTCTCAAATCCGGGGTCGGCCTGTTTCTTGCAGGCGTATGGCCCTAACGAGAAACGCGAAACGAGAAACTCGACACGCGAAACGCGAAACGAGAAACTCCAGACTCGAACCGAGAAACCCGAACCGCATGAGCGTTTTGGTCTTAACCGCCGACCCACTTCCCCTGCCCGGATTGGCGGCCACGGGCGCGGGGCTGCGGGCGTGGTCGCTGGCCAAGGGGCTGGAGGCCGCCGGCCTGGAAGCGCGCGCCGCGATGCCCGCCGTGCTGCTGGCCGGGCGCGCCGATCCGCGGGCTGAACCGTATTGTTCCCACGTGTATCCCGCCTTCGACGCGGCCGGTTTCGTCCAGCAGGAAGCGCCTGACGTCGTCGTGGTTCAGCATTGGGGGATGCTGCGGCGCCTGTCGCGTTGCGATTGCCCGTTGGCGCTCGATCTGGCCGGGCCGCATCTGCTGGAGCGTCGCCACTGGGGCCAGGTCGATCTGGGGCCGGACATCGGCGAGAAAATCGAGGCGCTTTCGCGCGCCGATTTTGTCGCCTGTTCGGGCCGCGATCAACGGCTGTATTTTCTGGCGTGGCTGGCGATGGCCGGCTTCGATTTGGGCGATCCGGAGCTCTGTCCGGCGATCCCTTTCTCCTGGTCGCCCGAAGGTCCGGAGCGCGAAGAGCCGCCCGGCGCGGGGCGCGAGATCCGATTCGTTTCCGGCGGGGTGCTCCTGCCGTGGCAGAACCCGCGCCCGGCGATCGAGACGCTCCTCGGCGCGCTGGACGAGGCCGGGCGCGGGCGGCTCCTGTACCACGCCGGGGCGCATCCGGCGGTGAACGTCGCCGGCGGCGAGCACCATGCGTTGCTCGAGATGCTCGAGAATCATCCGCGGGCGGAAACACACGGGCTCCTGCCGTTTGACGAATGGGTGAAGCTGCTGACGCGCGTCGACGCGGCGCTGGACATCCTGCCGCGCAACAACGAGAGGGAACTGGCCTTTCCGACGCGCACGGCGATCTACCTGTGGAGCGGGCTGCCAACCCTGCACGCGAATTACGACGAATTGGGGCGCATGATCGGCGAGGCCGACGCCGGCTGGGCGCTCGACCCCAACGATCCGGAGGGCCTGAGGCGCGCGGTCTTCGACATCCTCGAGCGCCCTTCCGAGCTGGAGACAATGGGCGCGGCGGCGCGGCGGTTGGCCGCGGAGCGGTTGAATTGGGCGAAGACGATCGAACCCCTCGCCCAGTTCTGCCGCCACCCGGCGCGCCGCGAGAAACGACCGACGCGCTTTGCCGGGTCCGCGGGCGATTCGATGCGCGTCCAGGCGCTGGAGCGTGATTTGCGGGAGGCGCGGAACGAACTGGCGGCGCTGCGCGGCAAGTGGCCGATGCGCTGGGCGCGGCGGGCGAAATGTGTGGCTTGGCTGGCGTTTCCGTTCGTCTACGTCGGCGCGTTCCTGGCGGCGGTTTTTGTGGCGATCGGAGCGTTTGTGTCGGACCTTCTGGCGGGGCATCCGGCGAAGAAGTGATGTCGAGGCCGCGTATGGAGTCCCGCCTTTAGGCGGAACGGATCGAATCGGGATTGGAGTTCCGGGGGCCGTTCCGCCTAAAGGCGGGACTCCCTACACGGTATTCCCGGTTAGTTCGCAGTGCGGCCTTCAGGTCGTCTGGACGTTCCTAACCTGTAGGGGCCTAAAGGCCGCATTACGAACTCATGGCTCCGGATTCCCATGGCTGCGAGCTCGGCATTTTCCGAAGACCGTCCCGCGCGCCGGCTCAACGGCGACGCGGCGGCATTGGCGTTGCTCGGCGCGGCGTGGGTCGTCGCCGCGGCTCTCGTGAACCCCGTTGGCAATTTCCCGCTCAACGACGACTGGTCC
>JAPLSS010000833.1 GCA_026398515.1 Candidatus Sumerlaeota bacterium
GCCAGCCCACGGAAAGGCGATGAAAAACGCCCCGGCCCTGACGGGGTCGCACAGTGGTCTGGGGCGATGGTTCGACCCCTCCAGGGTCGGGGTTCTGGGGACGCGGTTTCCGCGGGCTGGCGCCCTCGGCTATTCATGTGGCTTCCCCTTCGGGGAATGAAGCCAAGGTGAAACCGCGATTGGCGATTGGCGCCCTTTGGGGAATGAAGCCAACGCGAAGCCGCGATTGGTGAGTGGCGCTCTATGGTGGATGGACGTTAGATCAATCCGCCGGGGGGGCTCGCGTGAAAGAATGGGATTACAAACCAGCGCGCGACCTGGGGCTGCCCGTCAACGAGCAGTTGCGCAGCCTGCGGCGGGAAAGCGGGCTGGGCGATACGCTCGTCCGCCTCGGGTGGTGGTCGCTCACGCGCGCCTACTTCCGCGTGGCGCACCGGCTGGAGATCCGCGGCCGCGAGAACCTCCCCAAGGGGCCGCCGTTCATCCTCGCCGCCAATCACACGAGCCACCTCGACGCGCTGGCGCTGGCCCTGCTCCTCCCGCTTCGGCTGCGCGAATGCACGTGTCCCATCGCCGCCGGCGACACCTTCTTCGAGACGCTGGCCCCGGCGGCGTTCGCGGCGATCTGTCTGAACGCGCTGCCGATGTGGCGACGCCATTGCGGGCGCCACGCCATGGCCGACTTGCGTTCGCGCCTGTTGGAGGAGCCGTGCGGGTACATCCTCTTTCCCGAAGGCACGCGCAGCCGCACGGGCCGGATGGGGCCGTTCAAGCCGGGGATCGGCATGCTGGTCGCGGGCACGAACGCCCCGGTGACGCCGTGCCACATCCGCGGGGCCTATGAAGCGCTCCCGCCGCAACGTCGCGTTCCGCGCCCGGCCAAAATCGTGTTGCGCGTCGGCCCCTCGCTTGTGTTTGTATCCGAGTCCGACGACCGCGAAGGATGGGGCCGGATCGCGCGGAAGACGGAGGACGCGGTGCGTGAGTTGGCGGGCGGGCATCCGGCAGAGGATTTTTGATTTGCGATTTTCGAATTGAACGACAGCAGACCACGGAACACACGGATAACACGGAAACACACCCCGGACGACGTCGCACGTCCTTCGTGGGCGAGAAGAGGGAAGACACCGATCCGATACGTAGTCGTTCCGTGTTTCTCGTGTATTTCGGGGTCTCTTGTCGCTTAAATGGAAAATCCAGGATCAAGAAACCGAAAATCCCGAAGGGAGGCTTGGCATGGGCTGGTATCAAACGTTCATGAACCTGCCCGGAGTGATTCACGTTATCGGGCAACTGGCGCTGTTCGTGGCGGGCGCGGCGATCGGCCTGCTGGGCGGCAAATGGTGGGGATGGCTGATCGCCGCCGCGGCCGTCGGCTGGGCGTGGCTGAAGTGGATGCCGTACTTCATGTAGAAGAGCGGGTGGAAACGATACGCCGCGGAGACGCTGAGGCGCAGAGTCAATCGGCTCATCCCTTGCGTCTCCCCTCTCCGCGTCTCCGCGTCTACACCCCTCGTCAGTACCTCTTCCTCAGCGTTTCCGCCAGCCGCGAGGCCATCGCCATCACCGTCAGCTGCGGGTTGACCGCCGACGGCGTCGGGAAAATTCCCGTGTCGCAGATATAGAGGTCCGGCAGGTCGTACGCCTCGCAATGCGAATCGACCACCGAGCGCTTCCGGTCGGCGCCCATCGCGCACGTGCCGAACACGTGGTTCCCGCTGGGCACGATCTGCCGCGCCTGCACGGTCGTCAGACGTTTCAGCGCCTCCACCTGCGCCGGCGTGCGGATTTCGGAATCGAAGCCGGCCAGGCCGGGCCGCACGCAGCGCGCGCCGGCGGCGAAGAAGTGGTCGACCAGCAAGTCCATGCCGCGCTTGAGCAGACCCACGTCCGTGTCGTTCAAATCGAACCGCAAGCGCGGCTCCCAATCGCGGCCCGCCTTCACCGTGCCGCGCGATGTGCCGCGTATGGCGATGCACCAGTAGGCGGTGCGGCGCAGTTCGCCCATCGCCCGGCGCAGCGGCTCCCCGAACCCGCGCGTGCGCGACATGAGGATCGCGCTGTTGACCCACAGCACCTCCATGTGAATGCCGTCGGGAATGTAAACGTCGGTGTCCCATCCCTGCGTCGCGCCGACCCACGGGTTGACCTCCTGGTCGAACACGCCGGCCACCGCGATGCCGTTGTGGAAGCACAGGTTCTTTCCCACGGCGTCGCTGAGATAGGGCGGATTGCTTTTCCGCAGCAGCACGGGCGAGGCCAGCACCCCGGCGGCCAGGACCGTGGCCTTGGCCCACACGGCGACCTCGCCGCCCGTCGGCTTGCCGTCCGGCCCGAGCACCCGCGCGTAGGCGCCGGCGATGCGGCCCTTGTCGTAGACCAGGACCTCCGCGCGCGCCGAGGTGTAGACGCGCGCGCCGTGTTCAATGGCCGCCGGGATGTAGGTGCGATCCATGCTCGCCTTGGCGTTGGTCGGG
>JAPLSS010000884.1 GCA_026398515.1 Candidatus Sumerlaeota bacterium
GAGTTCATGGAATAGCCAGGTTTCGAACGCTTCGCCAAACTCGGTGGTTCCCGGCTGAGGCCGGCGGCCCTGCAAGGCAAACGCCACGCCTACGTCGAAGAAATAGTACTTGGAGGAGGCCAGCGGCTTGCGCTTCTTCGACATTCTCCACGCCAGCGCCTCGTGCACGATGAGCGTGTCCTTCAAGATCTCGAAATACTCGTAGACGGTGGTCCGGGGCGTTTGCGCGTCGTCGGCGACATTGGTGAAATTGACCACCGTGGCGTTGCACAAAGCGGCCACACGCAGGAAACGGCTGAACGCGGGGATGTTGCGCGCGGCTCCTTCCGCGACGATTTCCTGCTGGAGATAAGCGCCGGTGTATGCCTCCAGATCCGCCTGGGGGTCGTCGGAGAAATAAATCGAGGGCAGCAACCCCCGTTGGAGCGCCTGCGTCAGATCAAAGCGCGCGCCCAGCTCTCCGCAGGTTAGCGGGTGCAGATGGTGAATGCGGGCGCGCCCCCCCAGCAGATTCACCCCGCCGCGGCGCAGTTTCCGCGCGCTGGAGCCGGTCAGCAGAAAGTGAATGCCGCGTTCTTCGATCAGCCGGTGGACCTCGTTGAGCAGTTCAGGCAAGCGCTGGATTTCATCAATGGCCACGATCCGATCCTGAGGGCCCAGTTCCTCCGCCAGGCGCCCCGGCCGCTGGTTGAGGGCCAGGTAGGTCGCGCTATCGAGCAGATCGTACCGTCGCGCGTGAGGCAGCACGCGTTGGATGAGAAAGGTCTTTCCGGTCTGGCGCGGCCCGAAGAGAAAGTGCGACTTGCTCTCCAGCCAACGGGCCAGATCGGGGAGACGGTCGATGACAGGCGCCTTTTCCATCGCGATCCTTACTGCCGAGGTTCTCGTCATTTAACATGCCAAATGACGACAGACCTGTCAATCGCTGAATTGCCGGAGCGCGCGGCCCACCGGCGGCGCATGCGCCGATTCCGGAGTTTGAACATATCGACTCCATAGACCTCATTCGACACCGACAGCGTTCCTTTTCATTGACCCCTCGATTCATCGAGGGGACACGGGCCGCGTGGAGGTCCCTCTCCGAACCGTTTCAACGGTTTGTGCTTCTGGCGGCGGGCGCAAGGCTGGAAAACCGTTGAAACGGTTCCCCGGGGTTCCAACGACCGCCAACCCCGCGATGAATCGCGGGGCTAATGAAAAGGGATTTCGAACCCACATCCCCCAAATGTCCAGATCCAGGCAACGGCGCGCGCGCCCATTTCGAGGCAAATATCCCTTGGCGCCGCAACGGGCGGGCCGTACGATGAAGGAAGAACGAGAGGCGCGGGGCGAGAAAGCCATGCAGGATCGCGATCGCATTCCACGGCGCAAAACCCGCCGCATCCACGTCGGACGCGTGCCCATCGGCGGCGGCGCGCCGATCTCCGTTCAGTCCATGACCAAGACCTTGACGCGCGACGCCGCCGCCACGTTGAAGCAGATCGACGCGCTCGCCGACGCGAAATGCGACATCGTCCGCGTGGCCGTGCCGGAGATGGACGACGCCGACGCGCTCGCCGAGATCCGACGCCGCTCCCCCCTTCCCGTCATCGCCGACATTCATTTCGACCACCGGCTGGCGTTGCGCGCGCTGGAGGCGGGCGTCGACGGGCTGCGGCTCAATCCCGGCAACATGCGCTCGCGCCGGCATGTGAAAACGGTCGTGGCCGCCGCGGCCGAACGGAAGGTCCCCATCCGCATCGGGGTCAACGCCGGCAG
>JAPLSS010001011.1 GCA_026398515.1 Candidatus Sumerlaeota bacterium
TGGCCGATGGGCATGGATTCGAGGATCGCTTTTGCCTCGGCGACGAATGAGTCCCATATCCGCTCCTGAATCAGCCCCCGGGTGGCGGTGCAACAGATCTGACCGGCGTGAACCGTGATGGCGTCGCAAAGCGCTTGCGCCACCTGGGGTATCTCTACGTCCTCGAATACGACCGCGGCGCCCTTGCCGCCCAATTCGAGTTTCGCCGGGACAAGATTGCGGGCGCAGGCAACGTTGACCATGACGCCCACCTCGCTGGAACCGGTGAACGACATCCGTGCGATTCCCGGGTGCGCGGCCAGAGCGGCGCCCGTGGTCGGGCCGTCGCCGCTGATGACGTTGACGACTCCGCGGGGAACGCCGGCCACCTCCAATAGCGTGCAGAAATAGAGGCTGGACAGCGGCGTATCCTCCGCCGGCTTAACGACGACGGTGTTGCCCGCGGCCAACGCGGGGGCGATCCCCCAAGCTAGCAAGCCGAGAGGAAAGTTCCAAGGGAATATGAACGCGCACACGCCATATGGCTGCAGGCGCCGCCGAGATTCCAACCCCGCGCCGCGCGGCCGCAATGGCTCGTCATAGGGGATTTCCTGGGAAATCTCCGCGAAGTAGCGCAACGTATCAATATCGTCGCACGCCGCGCCCCGCCGGAAATGGCCGGGGAACCGCGCGAGAAGAGGGATGCGAAGCGTATCCTCATACACATTGTGCCCCACGACCTGCTTTTCGACCAGGCCGTGCGCGCAGGCGAAATCGCCATGGTCCGCCGTGTAAATCACTACCGCGTTGTCAGCCAGGCCCTGCCGCTCCAGAGCGTCCAGCACCTGCCCATAGTAGTAGTCGTTCTGCGACACGAGCGCGTAGTAATGGGCGAGGAACTCCCGGTACAGGCGCTCGTCCTTGGCCGCCTGACCCAGCGCCCACCCGCCGGTTTCCCGCAGGCGAATCATCTTCAGATAGGGCGGCAACTGATCGGGCGGCTGATGCGCACTGGCCGGCAACGTGATCTTGTTCGGATCATACTTCGCGGCCCATTTGGCCGGCGGCGTATAGGGCTGATGGGGGCTGAGGAACGAGCACCAGCAGAAGAATGGCTTGGCGGGGTCGCGCTTCGCCGTGAGAAACTCGACGGTCTTCGCGGCGACATAGGCCGTGGGTGTTTGCTCGGACTTCAGCTGGGAAACGTAAGTGAAGACCGGCGACTTCATCTCGCTTTTCTCTTCTCGCCGGTAAGCTTCCAGCATTCCCTGCTTCTCGATCCATTCATCGTAGTTCTCTTGAGAAGGGTCCATCTTGGGCGGACTGATGGTGGCGTTGTGGTCCCATCCCGTCGTGTCGTTCTGGGTCAAATGGCGCTTGCCGAAGGCGGCCGTCTCATAGCCGCTGGCCTGGAACAGGCGATGGAGCATTTGAAGCCGATCGAATCTCAGCGGGCGATCTCATAGTCATGCTCGCCTTGATCGGTGAGCGGATACCGGTCGTCCACGAGGGTGAAGGGGTCGTGGTGGCAGTAGTGGGGGCTGCGCAGCAGGGTCAAGCGCGCCACGCCGGCGGGTTGCACGTCGGCGGAGAAGATGTCGCGGCTCACCACCGCCAGCGCGCGGTCCTCGCCGGCAAGGGCCAGATAGTCGAAGACCGGGTATTCCTTTCCGTCGCACTCGCGCGCGAGGCGTCCGCCCGGAATGCCATCGATTCGCTGTCGGATGTCGAACCCGACCGGGATGAGCAACTTCACGATTTTCTGACCGTCGTTCCAATTCACCCGCAGTCTCATGCGAACGATCGGCTCGTCCGCCTGCGCAAACACCTGCCACCGCAGAGTCGAGGCGCCGAGCGTCATGGCATTCATCATTCCGGCGCGCAAGGGGCCGGCCTCGATCGGTTTCCAGGGCGAAGGGGACGTGAACTCCCC
>JAPLSS010000624.1 GCA_026398515.1 Candidatus Sumerlaeota bacterium
CGTCCATGGCCGCGCGCAGGAGCCGGGCGCTTCTATTGCCTCTCGTACTGCCGATCGATCCGGCCGACAGGGCAGGAGACAGGGCGAAGGCGGCGAGCCAGATCGGCGGCCTCTCGCTCGGTCGCGGGGACTAGAAGGTTATCATCCATCCAGTCGGCGCCGACCTTCCAGGGGGATTCGCCCGTCTCGTAGGCGCCAATGGAAGGGGGCCGGCCATTCGTTCCCTCGGCGATTGCCGGGACCGCCACTCCCGCGGCATCGAGCGGACCGCCGGGGCGGGGACGGAAATCGTACGCCGTGAAATCGACGAACAGATCCGCCTCGCCGTCCTTCGGAATCGCCGTATTGTGATCGATGGCGCCCTCCTCCGGCTTGAGCGGCAGCAGGAACGGGCGCTTCGCGTTACTGTAGTCGCCGCGCAGGGACTTCCGATCGTGGAACGCATAGGCGACGTTGTTCCGGACGCGCCATCCCGCGCGTTCTTCGGGCGTGGCTTCCGGTTCAAAGACCACAATGAACGCGCTTTGACGGGCGTCGACTATTATGGAGTTATTATAACCCAATAGTTTGAATCCCTGCATTTTGCACCCGGACGACGCGTTCCACACCAGATTATGATGAAAAACAATATCGCGTCCCTCGATGTCCACGCGGAAGCCGATGCCGTGGACGTCATGAAGCCAGTTGTGGTGGACAACCGTCCCTGGCATCAGGCCGCCGGTCGGAACATACAGGGAGGAGACATCGACGCAATACAGGCCGGCATTGAAAACGTGATTGTACTCGGCCGTCGCCGGCCCTTGGCCCAGGGCATAGATGCCCACGCCGCCGGTGTTGTAGACCGTGCAGCGCCGCACCACGTTGGGCGCCGGGGCGGAGGCCGCGCCATCCGCCGAGCCGGCCCCGCGCAGAATGATGCCCGGTCCCGGATGCCGTCCGTGCAGGTTGCAGTCGTGCACGACGCAGTTTTCCACGCGATTGCCGGCCCCTTCCACCTCCAGCGCCATATCCACCGCCCATTCGATCAGGCAGCGCTCCACGACGTTCTCGCTGCCCTCGATGCGAAGGTGCTTCGACGTGGCCAGGGACGTCGGTTGGTCCGGAAAGACGTTGGGCGTGGAGGGATAGAGGAAGCGGCAGTCTCGAAGAGTAATCCGCCGGCTCTTCTCGATGCGAACGTTGCAGGCGTGAAAGTCCAGGCCTTCGAGGACGATGTCGCTCACTCCCGCGCCTTCGAATCCCGCGACGCGCGTCTTGACCGACACCTCATGTCGGGCGGGATCGTCGCCCTTGGCAAACACGACCAGCAACTCGCCTCGTTCGGTATCGTGCCACCACTCGCCGGGAGCGTCGAGGGCCCCCCGCGCGGCGACGAAAAAGCGATTGCGCGCGAAGCCGAATTTCTTGATCCGCTCGGGCATCGAGTCCTCGCCCCATGCCCGGCCCTCGATTCCCGCCGTGTCGTATTCCAACGTATCGGCGCCGGGCCCGTGGGCCAGCACCGGCCGTGTGTAGCAACTGTTGCCCTTGCTCAGCCGGATATAGAGCCGTCCGCCGCTCAGGTCCTGCCCGGACTGGGCCATGGCCGAGCACTTGATCCGCCCCATGGCTGAGCCCTTGTCCGTGAGGGCCCATTTCTTATCCGGATCCCAGTTGTCTTCCCACGAGCAGTTGGGCCAGCGCGCCTCGACCATCATCCGCCCATCGCAGAGAACCGCCTCGATGGGGCCGTTCGCGTCGACCTTGGCCCTCCAGACCTTCTCCTTGTCTTGGGTCCAAGGACCGGCGACCACGTCGGAGCCGTCCAGGATGACGCGCTCCCCGTTGTAGCTGGTGAACCGGATGGACTTCTCCTTGTCGCCGGACGCCGTCAGTTTCACGGCTTCCCGATACGTCCCCGCATGAATGAAGCAGACGTCTCCGGGCTTGAGGTCGCCGGCCGCGCGCTGAATCGTGAGATAAGGAGCCTCGGCGGCGCCAGAATTGTCGTCCGCGCCCGCCGGCGAAACATGGCGTTCCTTCGCCTGAGGCGTGACGGCTGTGTAGAGCTGGCACAGCGCTATCAACACGCACCGGCGGGAAAGGCGAAACGATCGCACTCCAGAGTCCTCTCCCAAGGCCCTTGACGTTGGCACGATCTCGGAAACGTCTTGCGGGTTCTTGCCCCGCGGAACGCCCGGGACCGAAGCGCTTGCCGAGCATGCCGCCCATGTAGGTTTCCCGGCAGGCAAACGGAACTTACCGGACGACAAGACACCACACAAGACAAAATGACGGGGGGCGGAATGACGTCGTGCGTCATTCCGCTCCGATCGCTCCACCTTGAATCTCTGTTGTTGTTATTCGTACAACAACCCCGCCTACCCCCCATCGCCGAGGCGACGACCCCGCGCTCTTCGACGGTCGGGATGCGAATCGCGCCGTCCTGCACCCCCTCGACGAGCAGATCGACCATGTCGGGGTCGAACTGCTGACCCGGGCAGCGCGCCAATTCGTCGATGGCGGCTTGGATGGACAGCGCTTCGCGGTACGGGCGGGTTGAGGTCATCGCGTCGAAAGCGTCGGCAACCGCCACGATGCGCGCCAAGTTCACCACCACCAGAACCACCTGCTTGTCGCTCTCCGTCGTCTGCCTCTCACGATCCAGAAAATGGGCCTCCGTCACGCTGTGCTCTGGAATCCCGAAAAACCGCCGAATAGACTGCTCTTGCACGTGCCTGCCCCCGCCCAGGGGTTTATCTCCGCCCGAAGACGTTCCCGTCAGATCAGCAAGCACGTGCGTTCATGTCAACCTTTGCTGTGCCTTCGCCACAGCGGATGGGGAAGAGCCGCTTTCTTATCCAATCTTCGCCAGGCGGCCCCCGGCGGAACTCTCGTGTTCGCGACTCATTCCTCTTGCCAATTCTCGTGCCCTTGATGCGCCGGAACAGGTCCTTGCCCCGGAAGCGGCGCTGTCCGCGCCGCCTCTTCCACCTTTTGCGCGCATGGGCTTTGGCGATTGGCTCGCCGCCCTGTCCTTGGGGCGCGCTATTGGGGGCCCATGCACACGAGCGACCCGTCTTTCAAACTGATGAAGAGACTGCCTTGCGCCGCCGCCATGCCATCCCAGACCGGCGCCGCATCGAGCTTATATTCCGCCATCTTCTTGCCCGTCGCGGCGGAGGCGGCCCATAGGATCCCTCCCCGTTTGCCTGCGTACGCCGCTTCGTACTCCTCGACCGGATTGTCGGGCGGGAAGAGCGCCGGCACACCCGCGACGAAGAGCGTGTCTCCCGCGAGCGTGATCGCCTCGCCGGTCAGGGGGATGTCGGCGCTCCATTTTCCGACGGGCGTCGCGATCGCTTCCTC
>JAPLSS010000415.1 GCA_026398515.1 Candidatus Sumerlaeota bacterium
GTTCCGTGGTTCTCAGTTGGGGGTTGATGATGCCCGAGCCCGAATGGCCGATTCGATACGCGCAAGACAATCCGCCGCCGGCGACCGGGGAGGCGCGGAGGGGATTGGCCGCGCTGGACCGGACTGTGCGCGGCTTTGTCGCCCAACACGCGATCCCCGGCGCGGCGTTCGCCCTCATGAAGGGCGGGCGGCTCCTGTATTCGCGCGGGTTCGGCTACGCCGACTGGGAGCGCAAGCGGCCGGTCGAGCCGGAATCGAGATTCCGCATCGCCAGCATCTCCAAGCCGATCACCGCGGTGGCCATCCTGAAGCTGGTGGAAGAAGGCCGGCTGCGCCTGACCGACAAGGCGTTCGAGATTCTGGACCTCAAGCCGCTGCGCCAACGGGGCGCGCGGCCCGATCCTCGATTGCACACGATCACCATTCGCCATCTTCTGCGACACAAGGGCGGATGGGACCGCGGTCAGTCCGGCGACCCGATGTTCAAGTCGGCGGACATCGCCAAGGCGCACGGCAACAAGCTGCCGGCCGAGCCCGTGGACATCATCCGCTACATGCTGGGCCGGCCGCTGGACTTCGCGCCGGGACGCAGGCGCGTGTATTCGAATTTCGGCTATTGCGCGCTGGGGCGCGTGATCGAGGCGCTTTCCGGCCGGGGGTATGAGGAGCATGTGCGCGAGGAGGTGTTGGCGCCGCTGGGCATTCGCGACATGCGGATCGGACGGACTCTTCCGTCGGGCCGCGCAAAGGGCGAGGTGAAATACTATGCGCGGCCGCCGCACGTCGGTCCCGCGGTGGTCGGCCCCGCGATCGGCAAGCGGGTCCCGTTGCCCTATGGCGCGTGGTATCTCGAAGCGATGGACGCCCACGGCGGATGGATCGCCTCGGCGCGGGACCTGGCGCTCTTCGCCGCCGCCTTCGCCGATCCGAAAGCCAGCCCGCTTCTTTCCGAGGAGAGCATCCAGGCGATGTTCGGCTACCGCACGGACCAGCGCCGTCCGAAGCAGCCGAAGGAGGAGTACCGGCTGGGCTGGGTGGTGCAGCCGTTTGGGCGGACGCTCCTGCATTGGCACAACGGCGGGTTGGCGGGCACGTCGACGTTCATGGGCATGCAGCGCGACGGCCTCAGTTGGTCGGTCGTGTTCAACACCAACAACGCCTCGAACCAAACGCCGGAGCGCGCGATTCGTCCGTTGATCCGCGAGGCGTTTGACCGGATCACGAAATGGCCGGAATGATCTCACGCAGAGACGCGAAGGCGCAGAGAAGAGCGGCGTTTTCTTCTCTCCGCGTCTGCGCGCCTCGGCGGGAGAATCATCGGCGAGCGCCCATGCTCTATTGCGCTCGGACTCTCCTTTTCCTTTGCGCCTTCTTCACAGCTGGCCTTCTGGCTCCCGCCCACGCGCAGGAGAAGCCCGACGCCGCGGCGGCCGGGGAATGGCCGATGTTCCGCGGCACCCCGGCGCTGACGGGCGTCAGTCAATCGCGCCTGCCTTCGCCGCTTCGGGAACGATGGCGTTACGACATGGGCGCCGCGGTCAGCGCCACGGCGGCGATTTCCGCCGGCGTCGCCTACGTCGCGGACGAGGACGGCACGATCGTCGCGCTCGATCTGGCCACCGGGCGCCCCCGCTGGACTGGCCGCGCCCTGGCGGCCATCCACAGCTCGCCGGCCGTGCGCGGCGGGCGGGTGTTCCTCGGCGACGTGGGCGGCCTGTTCTACGCGCTCGACGCCGCCACGGGCAAGGTCTGCTGGACGTTTCCAACCGGCGCCGAGATCGAATCGTCTCCTACCTGCATCGAGGACCAGGTGTTGTTCGGCTCCTACGACGAACGCCTCTATTGCCTATCGCAGAAGGATGGGACGCTGGCCTGGTCGTTCAAGACGAATGGCCCGGTGCATTGTTCTCCCGCGGTCTGCGGCGAGCGCGTTTACATCGCCGGGTGCGACCGCCAATTGCGCGGCATCGACCGGAAGACGGGCCAAGAGGTCGCGCGGCTGGACCTGGGCGCGTACGCCGCCGCGTCGCCCGCGGTCGTCGGCCGCGAGCTGTTCGTCGGCCAATACGGGGGCCGCCTGTTCGCCATCGACACGCGCAGCAGCGAAACGCTCTGGACGCGCGACGCCGCAGTCCATGATCTTCCCATTCTCTCGTCGGCCGCGGTCGGAGAGGATTGCGTCGTGTTCGGCGGGCGCGACCACCGGGTCGTCTGCCTGGATCGCCGAACCGGCGCGCCGCGCTGGTCGTATGAAACGGGCGGCAAGGTCGACTCGTCGCCCGTGATCGCCGGGGACAAAGTTTTCATTGGCTCGGACGACGGCATATTGTATGTGTTCAACCTTGCCGACGGCGCGGTGGCCGATCGAGTCGAGTGCGGCGCGCCCATCAACGCCTCGCCCGCGCTGGCCGACGGCTTGCTCGTGGCGGGATGCAAATCCGGCGAGGTGTTTTGCTGGGGAAAGTAGGTCCAGCCAACCTGGCTGGGCTCGTCGGAGGAAGGCCGCTTATGAAACGCATTGGACCTTTGGGCTTCACCCTCATTGAATTGCTGATCGTGGTGGCGATCATCGCCGTCCTCGCGGCGATCGCGTTGCCCAACTTCCTCGAGGCGCAGACCCGCTCAAAGGTCGCGCGCGCGCACGCCGACTTGAAGTCGCTGGCCACCGCGGTCGAGGCCTACGCGGTCGACTACAACGTGTATCCCCTCGACGCCGACGACTATCCGACGATCGACTTCTCGCGGTACAATCAGGCGCGGCAGATGAGTCTGCTGACCACTCCCATCGCCTATGTGTCCGGCGCCATCTACGATCCGTTCCACCTGCGCAATCCGTCGTCGCCGGCGATGGCGATGCTTTTCCCCGGCCCGCCGCCGTACACGTACGCCTACCTGACCACGGGCTGTTACAAGAAGCCATACCCCCAGTATCCCCAGCCGGAGAACAACGGCCGTCCGCAGGAGTTCGGCCTGGTTTCCGTCGGGCCGAACGGCGATTTCGATTCCGCCGCCAATCAGGGCATTGACGACACGTACGATCCGACGAACGGAACGAACAGCCGCGGCGACATCATCCGCTACGGCCCCGGCGGCCCGTCGAAGAGGTTTCAGTAGAGCGGGGGCGCTATCAATGGCGCAGGCGTTCCAGCCTGGGATTTCAGGCTGCGCGTGGATCTAACCTGAATTTCTCTCGCGCCTAACCTCCATTTCTCAGCAAGTTCAGCCCGGAACGGGCGCGGGGACAAAGCCCAGGGCCAGCCCTGGGCTTTGTCCCTCTGCCCTTTCAGGGCAGATTGCCCCGGCTGAGCTTGGTTCTGACTCCGCGCGAAGCGCAAGCCCGAGTAGTGAGAGAACCGGACTAATGGCAAGCGTCGTTTCGGATAGCCGATGGTCGATAGCCGATGGAACGACCGTAACTCGCCACAAAGGCGCAAAAGGGGTTTCCCTTCGCTCCTTTGGAGCTTTGTGGTGAATCGTTGTTGTTCAATTGGCATTCGGCGCCGTGTTTGCTCTAATGGAAACCAGTGAAGGGGTGGGTGACGCGTTTCGTGCCATCTCGCTCGCGGGGGATGAGCGATCTTGACGAGATGGAACGATGAAGCCCCTCCTGAGTTCATGGAACGAGCATGTCGGAATCGTTGATCGGCCGGACGCTGGGGGATTTTCGGATTCTGCGTCTGATTGGCGCAGGCGGCATGGGCGCCGTGTACGCCGCCGAACAGGTCTCGCTCGGCCGGCGCGTGGCGCTCAAGGTCCTCAGCCCTCACGTGGGGGCGCCCGGCTCGCACGGCGACCGCTTCCGGCGCGAAGCCGAGGCCGCGGCGCGGTTGAATCACCCGTCCATCGTGTCCATTTACGCCCAAGGCAACCAAGACAACCTGTGGTATTACGCGATGGAGTTGATCGAAGGCGAGAGCCTCGACCGGCTCGTGGCGCGCCTGCGCTCCAGCGCCAGCCCGCAGCCGACGGAGAGCGTCGATCCATTCGCCGTCACCGAGAAGTTGAGCGCGACCGAACTGGGCAGCCAGGCGGCGGCGCCCGCCATCCCGCCGACCACGGCGGCGGCGCTGACCCTCCATCGCCGTCCGCGGCGGGACTGGATCGAGTGCGCCGTGCGCTATGCGGTCGAGGCCGCGCGCGCCCTG
>JAPLSS010000352.1 GCA_026398515.1 Candidatus Sumerlaeota bacterium
TAACGATCAAGAAGATGACAGCACATGCCGAGCCACAGGAACACAGCGACCAGGAACTCGATACACATGCGCCACCAGCCACTGAGGGCGGCGCGCTCCTCATAGCGTATCAACAACAACAAAAAGGCCAACGTCGGGAAGCCCCTCGATCCATAATACGCGATTTGAACCCACCTCTCGGGAGAGATTCCCAATATGCAATGCGGAACCCAGCAATAGCGCTTCGACCGGCGTTCGTTCTGCTTCGCTTCCATTGGATGCTCCTCGGAAGTCCTTGCATTACATGAAAGCTCTCTACATCCATTACGTGGAATTGTCAACGACTTAGGTTGCCCTCCAGTCCCATTTTAAGGTGCGTCTCCTTCCGAAAGTGATTCAGAACAGAAAGCCTGAACTCCTTCCGCCATCCTGACTTCTGAGCCTTTGGACTTCCCGACTTTCCTATTGTCCAGATCAGACTCACAGTCGAAACTTTCCTTTCTTGTCTGCCAATCGCTTTTCGTATTTGACACCCAAACCTCGATAGGCCAGATAAGCCCCTTTGGCGTTGCGTCCCGCGCCTGGCTGTTGGCTCTTCTATCCAGTCCATCGCCAAACTGGGTTTCGCGCAAGGAATTGAACCCTCGGCGCCGGGTGGGCGCGGTCAGTTATGACGCGCGTCATTGCCGAAATCGCGCGCAAGGGTTAAAAGACCCGATAAGGGGCGACTTCGGGGGGAGAAAGCGCCGCGGGACGGCTCAGGCTCCGATCCCAGAAGGACTTTCCGCGCTATGATTGACACCGCCATCGACGTTGGCTCGACGGTCGCCGAGATCGTCGACCGCTATCCCGCCGGCCGCGAGAGTCTGATTCCCATTCTGCAAGACGTCCAGGAAACCCTCGGCTACTTGTCCGAAGAGACGGTAGAGCGCCTGGCCGAGGCGACCGGCATTTCCGACAACGAGATCTACGGCGTCGCCACGTTCTACACGCAATTCCGCTTCACGCCGCCCGCCGCCCACACGATCCGCGTTTGCCAGGGAACGGCCTGCCACGTGCGCGGGAGCCACCAGATCCTCAGGGATTTTGAAGAGCGCCTCCACATCAAAGCCGGCGAATCGACGACCGACGGCCAGTTCGGCCTGGAGCGCGTGGCCTGCGTCGGCTGTTGCGCACTGGCGCAGGTCGCGGTGGTCGATGGCAAGGTCAACGCCGGCATGACGCCGCGCCGCGTTCCGCTTATCCTCAACAAACTTGCGAGAGTTGTGGAGTAAGGGATGAGGGAAGAGGTTAGAGATATGGAAAAGGCGGTTCCTGGGAGCGCCGACGTCCTCGTCGGCTTTGGTCATGATCTTGGATAAAGCCGGCGAGGACGCCGGCGCTCCCAGGAACCGAAAGAGTTCAGCGACTACGGGAAGTGAAAATGCCTTCACTTGAGACCCGATACGCGCAGGCCCAGGCGCAATGGCAGGAGTTGCAGCAAAGCGCCCAGCCCGTCTTCTACGTCGGCGCGGCCACCTGCGGGCGCGCCGCCGGCGCCGGCGAGGTCCTCGACCGGCTGCGCGAGGAATTGCGGAAACGCGGCCTGAGCGCGCGCGTCATCGAAGCCGGTTGCCTGGGGCCGTGTTCGCTGGAGCCGCTGGTCATCGTCCAGAAGCCCGGCGCGCCTAGCGTTTGCTACGGCAAGGTCGGCCCGCGGGAGATTGCGCGCATCCTGGAGCGCCATGTCCTCGGCGACGATCCGTGCGCCGACCTAGCCCTGGGGCGGATGGACGACGGCGCGCTGAACGGCGGCGCGCGGGACGACGGCGCGCGGGACGGCATCGGCAGCTTTTACGAGCATCCGATGCTGCGCGGCCAGGTTCGCAACGTCCTGCGCAACTGCGGCCTGATCGACCCGGAAAACGTGAATCACTGCCTGGCGCGCGAGGGCTATCGCGGCTTCTTGAAAGCGTTGGAACTGGGTCCGGAGAAGACCATCGCCGAGGTCAAGGCCTCGGGCCTGCGCGGACGCGGCGGCGCGGGCTTTCCGACCGGACTCAAATGGGAATTATGCCGCCGGGCGCCGGGCGAGCCGAAATACCTGATCTGCAACGCCGACGAAGGCGACCCGGGCGCGTTCATGAACCGCTCGCTGATCGAGGGCGATCCGCATGCGGTGTTGGAAGGCATGTTGATCGCGGGCTTCGCCATCGGCGCGTCGCACGGCTACGTCTACTGCCGCGCCGAGTATCCGTTGGCGGTCCATCGGTTGCACGTCGCCATCGGCCAGATGAAAGAACTGGGTCTGCTCGGCGACGACATCCTCGGCTCCGGTTTTTCTTTTGACATCAAAGTCAAGAAGGGCGCGGGCGCGTTCGTCTGCGGCGAGGAGACCGCGCTGATCGCCTCGATCGAAGGCCGGCGCGGGATGCCGAAGCCCCGCCCGCCCTATCCCGCGCAGAGCGGCCTGTGGGGCAAGCCGACCGTCATTCAGAACGTCGAATCGCTCGGCAACTTGGGTAATATTCTAAGAAACGGATCGGATTGGTTTGCGC
>JAPLSS010000523.1 GCA_026398515.1 Candidatus Sumerlaeota bacterium
GATGCGCCGCGCCGGCATAGGGCTCTCGCCGAATCCACCGCGGGGGCAACCCCAGCAGGAGGTGCATCATCGTCGTGTTGCCCGCCGCGACGACCGCATGAGCCTGCGCCGCGCTCGCCCCGGTCTTCTCCTCCAATTCCCCGATCAGCGCGTTGATGTCGGACGCGATGAGATGGCGCAGCGTCGCCAGGCCGTCATCATGCGTGTCGCACCAGATGATGCGGCGAATGACGTCGGCCCCATAGGCGGCTTGCGAGTTGTACCGTAGCGCCGTGGCCAACGACTCGCCGGAGGACAAGTCCAGCAACTCGGCCATCAGGGTGGTGGTTCCCACGTCCACCGCCACGGCCAGATTGCGCGCGCGCCTCTCTCCCGCGACAACCTCCAGGATTTCGTATCCCCGGCCCCGGCGCGCGATGGTCGCCGTCGCATCGCCATCCGCGCCGCGCAACGCCTCGGGGAGCGTTCGAATCACATCCAGCCCGACCTGGATCTCGCGGTTGTCTCCCAGGACGCCTTTCAACGCGTGTTCCAGCCGCTCCAGGTCCGCGGCGTTGTTCTCCAGCGTCGGCGGCGGCACGGCGAGGCGGATTCTCCTCACCAACGGCTCCCGCGCCCCAACCCCTCCGTCCCTCGCGACGATGGCCTCCAGGTCCGACCTCTGCGCCTCCAAGTCGGGAACGTGATCGTGCAAATGAAACTCGGGAGGAACTTCGACGATCAGGTCGCTTTCAACGCGCGCTTCGCATGCCAGGACATAGCCGGCCTGGATTTCCTCCCGCGTGAGAAGGCTCGAACGCCCGCCTTGGACCTTTCCCTCGCGCACGATGACGCGGCATTTCCCACAGGCGCTTTCGCCGCCGCACAGGCTGTCGATCACGAAGCCCGCCTGCCGCGCGGCATCGAGAATGGTCGCGCCGCGCGCCGCCATCGTCCGCGGCCCCTCGCGCCCGAACCGCACGAGGCGCGCGCTCCGGTCAGTTTTCCCCATCATGTTGGAGCTTCTATCTATAGGCGTCCTTGCGGTGGTCCACCGTGAGGATGAACACAACGCGCTCCTGTTCTTCCACCACGCAAAACACTCGGAATCGACCGATCCGATACCGCCAGGTTTCCGGCCGATACCCGTGAAGTTTCCTGATGTTCGGTCCGAAATAGGGAGTTTGGCGGAGCCGCGGATAGACGTGGGCCACCAGCTTCGTCCGAAGGAAGTCCGCGTCGCTTGCGGCGAGTTTGCCCAGGCTCCTGCGGAACTCTTCGGTCTCGAACACCCGGTATTCAGACAAAGCGCCCCCTCCGCCGCTCGGCGTCCTTGAGACCCCGCTTTAGGCTCAGGTTCAACTCTCGATTGCCTCGGATTTCGGCCATCTCGAATTCGTCAACGGCCTGCTGTTCCTCGACGAACCGTAGAACCGCCGTCTCGATGAAATTGGAGAGCGGACGGTTCTCGCGTTCGGCCATGGAGCGGAAAACTCGGTACACGGGATCGTCGAGCCGCAAGGTCACAGTCTTCGACATCGTCACTCCCCCTTTTCGTTTTTCCCAAGCCGCATATGGAATACGGGAGAATATGATCGCTGTCTAGCGTCTTCATGAAGGATCGAACGCCTGCTGGGCGCGGCGCGCGGCTTCCTTCAACGCCTCCGCGGGCGCGAGGCGTCCCGACAACGCCTCGTTGAGCGCCCATTGGACCGGCGCGTCCAAGGCCTCGGGGCCAGGCGCGAGCGGCATCGGTGCGGCCGACTCGATCGCCTGGCGCACGACCTGGAAATACCGCTGCCCGCCGAAATAGGGCGCCGGCTCGGAGAATTCCGGCCATTCCCAGACATCGCGCACGGCCGGCGGGCTGCCGACCTCCGTGAAATAGACCTTCAGAAATTCCGGCGAAAGCATCAGGCGCAGGACATCCAAGCCGGCTTGGGGATCCGGCGCATTGATCGGAAGGGCGAGCGCCGCCCCGCCCAGGCCGCCGGTCGCGCACGATTCGTCCCGCACGGGCAGCGGGGCGATCCGCCAGAGGCCCGCCATGTCGGGAGCTTCCTCTTCCAGGCGTTTGCGGAACCACGGTCCGGCCAGCACGGTGGCGACCTTGCCCGAGCAATACAGCGGGAACGGATCGCCGTCCGTCCGGGCGTTCCAGCGCAGGGCGAAGCCTCGATGGGGGTCCATCGCGTTCACGAGAAAATCGACGAGGCGCAGGGCGTTGGGCGAATCGAATGCGGCGGTCTTCAGATCGGGGCTCAGCCATTGCACGCCGAACGCCGGCCCCAGGCCCATCAACAGCGTTTCCATGCTCGAGGGGTCGACGAGCAGCGCGCGGCGGCCGGAATCCGGCGGCGCGGCGGCGACGAGCGCGCGGGCGGCTTGGGCGAACTGATCGATCGTCTTGGGGAAATCGGACAGTCCCATGCCGCGCAGATAGGGGTCGAAGAGATCCCGACGCCAGAAGCAGATCATCATGTCCACGTCCAGCGGGGCGGCATACAGGCGGCCGCCGACCTCGTACGTCTCACGCGCGGGCGCGAAGAAGCGCGCGCGCTCCCCGGCGCTCAACGAGTCGTCCAACGGCTTGAGGCCGCCGGCGGCGATCAATCCGCCGATCCACATTGGATCGCAGACGACGAGATCCGGCACGTTCGAGCGGGCGGCCACCGCCAGCAGGATCTTCTTCTGCATGTCGCCCCACGGAACGGCTTCGACTTCAAGCCGTCTTCCGTGGCGCGCCTCGAAGTCGGGCGCGAATTCGCGCAACGCCTTCGCCGGCAGGGAGAACGCCCAGACGTGGACGGCGGGAGAGTCGTCGGCATTGCAGCCCAAAAGACTGGATGCCGCGAGGCCGACCAGACACAGGAGCGAGAGCGTTTGTCGGAAGTTGGTCATTGACGCAGGGGCCGCGCCCCGCCTCACGATTTCCCGGGAAGGGCCAGACAGTCAAAGCCTAAGACGGCCCCCCAGGAAGCCAGGAAGCCGAGTGCGAAAACGTCGATTGTCTGATGGCAAACGCCCCGCGCAACAACTTGCCCCGAAGACGCCGACGGCAGTTGCCGCGGAGACGCAAAGGCGCAGAGCGGCAACTTGATTCCGTTGCGCCTCGGCGGCTCGGCGGCGGAAGATGTCGCCAGAAAGCGCGAAGCCATCAACGCCACACCGCGTCCGCTCACGCGCCCACCGGAATCTGGACGACGGAAATCCGGCCACGGGAAACGAGAAACCAGCAACAAGCGAGAGCCATTCAATCCCCATGCCGCTGCCGCAGCGGGGGCGAGAGGCGCGCCATCAACAGCATGCGTTCGAAGATGTCGACCCACTCGGCCAGCTCGGCGGCCAGTTGATCGGCCGGCGGCGGCACGAGGCCGGTTTCGCACGCCGCGCCGAGTTCGCGCTGCGCCTTGGCGCGGTACGTGGCCAGCAGGCGATCGCCGAACCGCCCGACCTCGAAGAAGTCCTCGGTCAGGAAGACAACCGTCGGCACCCGCATGGCCCCGAGAATGCGCAGTTCGTCCTTCAGTTCCTGCGAGGCCTCGCGGTCGATGACGCGCAGGCGGACGTTGTCGCCGCAGGCGCTGGCGATCATGTGGAGCATCGGCCCCTGGCGCACGCAGTCGCCGCACCAGACGCCGGAATACATGAGGACGTTCAGGATGCGCTTAAACCCGGCGACGCGCTTCTTTTGCTCCTCGGTCAGCGGCGGCAGTTTCTTCGCCATTTCAGCCCACTTGCGCGCCTTTTCCGTTTCCGATCCCGCCAGGTATTCGCCATAGTTTTGCGCGCGCTTGAAGTGGTCCTTCCAGAACCCCGCGCGCTTGTCGTAATAGACGGGCTTTTCCTCCATGGCCATCCACCCTTTCTCGTTAAGGACTGTTGCGCATGATAGCGCGTTTCAGACTAAGCTAGATTCATGCCAGACGAAAGCGGAAATGGCCAGTTGACAAGGCGGGCGGTTCGCACGTTAATGAAGTAACGGGCAAGGCCCGGGGGAAGGGCTGTATATCTGTTGGCATTGCGCGCAGGCGTTTCACCGGCATGGCGCAGAACCGCACCTATTATCAAATCCTCGGCGTCACCGCGGAAGCTTCCGATCAGGAGATCAAGCGCGCTTACCATCGGCTGGCCCGTCAGTTTCATCCGGACAAGGCCCCCTCGCCCGAGGAAGCCGGGCGGATGGAGACGGAGTTCGCGGCCATTTCCACCGCCTATAACGCACTGAAAAACAAGCAGAAGCGGCGCGAATACGACGAACAACTGAGCAAGGGCCAGGCCGTCGAGCCTTCCGCCTCGTTCTCCCAGGCGGCGGCGGACGCCGCGGCCGCGGAACCGGCCGCGCCATCGGGCTCGGGAGGGCCGCGGCGCCCCACCCGCATGGAGACCTTCGAAGCGCGCCAATCCATCGCCAAGAAAGCCTTCAGCCGCGGCATGCAGTTCTACAACCAG
>JAPLSS010000257.1 GCA_026398515.1 Candidatus Sumerlaeota bacterium
CGTCCATTCTGTCCATCCCGTCCACTCCGTCCATTCGCTCCTTTGAAAGGCCACTAAACGCATGAAACCTCATTCCCTGAAAACACTGCGCGCCCTCGGCGAGGATGGCGCCTTGGCATCCATCGAGCGGTTCATGGCGCCAGCCGGCGGGTCGATCGTCGTCGGCATGGGCGACGACGCCGCGGCCGTGCGCATCCCCGGAAGCGACGAACTGCTTCTGGCGACCGCCGACATGCTCGTCGAAGGGGTGCATTTCCTTACGGAATGGGGCGACTGGAGAGCCATCGGCCGCAAAGCGATGGCGGTCAACCTGAGCGACGTCGCCGCAATGGGCGGGCGCCCGGCGGAGGCGCTGGTGTCCATCGGCCTTCCACCGGATTTCGCCGAGGCGGATTGGAAGGCTCTCTATCGCGGCCTGGCCACCGAAGCCCGCCGGGCGGGGGTCTTGCTCGTGGGAGGCGACACGGTGCGCGCCGACCATCCGACGATCAGCGTCACCGTCCTGGGCCGCGCCGACGGCAATCGCCCCCTCCCATTGCGTTCGCATTGCCGTCCCGGGCAGAGTCTGTATGTGACGGGAACGCTCGGCGATTCCGCGGCGGGATTGGCGCTGCTTTGCGAGAAGGGGCTGGGGTGTTTCCGGGCCGAGCCTTGGGCGAGAACGCTGGTGAACCGCCACCTTCTTCCAACGCCTCGCCTGGCCGCGGGACTGGCGTTGGCCCAAGCCCTCGAAGACTTGGCGATGATCGACGTGAGCGACGACCTGGCGCGCGAATGCCGCCTGCTGGCCGAAGCTTCCAAAGCTTCAGTCTGCGTGGATGCCGACGCGCTTCCGCTCTCCCGGGCGCTCCGCCGCTTCGCCGCCGCGACCGGCCGCGACGCGCGCGCCCATGCGTTGCACGGCGGGGAGGATTTCGAGCTGCTGTTCGCGACCGGCGCGCCGTTGGAAGCGATCCATCGCGTTCTCAAGCGTCGCGCCATCCGTTTGCCTGTTGCCCGCATCGGCGACATCGGAAAAGGGCCCGCCGGGCACGTCGAGGTCCGCCAAGCGCCGTCGGGGACGCTCAAGCCGTTTGAGCATTTTGGATAGCGTGGACGGCCTTGTCCGCGTGGTCTTTCGCCATCGCGTCTTCGTTCGCCCTGCGCGGACAAGGCGGTCCACGCCGCGCCCAAGCGCCTTCCATTTTCTCTTTCCGCCTCGATTCGCCCGCGTTACCATCGAGTCTTAAGCCACTTGTTCCGATGGAGATCGAGCACCGATGCCTCCACGCATTCTGATCGCGGAAGATGAAGACCGGCTGCGTCGGCTGTTCGCGATGCTGCTGAGCAACGCCGGCTACAAAATGAGTTTGGCCGAGGACGGCGAGCAGGCCCTGGAGATGTTCGGGAAGTCGAAGCCCGACGTGGTGCTGACCGACATGCGCATGCCGAAGATGGACGGCATGACGCTGCTGAAGAAGATCAAGGAGGTCAGCCCGGAGACCCCCGTCATCGTGATCACCGCCTACGGCGCCATCGAGGACGCGGTCGAGGCGATGAAGGCCGGCGCCGAAGATTATCTGACGAAACCGATCGAGGAAGAGCAGTTGAAGATCAGCATCGAGAAGGCGCTGAAGCTGAAAGAGATCCTGACGGAGAACGTGCGGCTGCGCGCGGAGAAAAAGAAGGAATACGACTTTCCCAACATCATCGCCGAATCGAAGGCCATGAAGGACCTTCTCCAAATGGCCGCGCAAGTGGCCAAGGCCGACGCCACCGTCCTCATCTACGGCGAAAGCGGGACCGGCAAGGAGTTGGTCGCCCGCGCCATTCACCTGAACAGCCCGCGATCGCGGGGGCCGTTCGAGCCGATCAACTGCGCGGCCATTCCCGACAACCTGCTGGAAAGCGAGTTGTTCGGCTACGAGCGCGGCGCCTTCACCGGGGCGGTCGACGCCAAGCCGGGCGTCTTCGAACTGGCCTCGAACGGGACGCTGTTCCTCGATGAAATCGGCGACATGGCCTTCGCGTTGCAGGCCAAGGTGCTGCGCGCGCTCGAGGAGCGGACGTTCAAGCGCCTGGGCGGGTCAAAGACGATTCAGACGAACACGCGCTTCGTGGCCGCGACCAACCGCAACATTTCCGAGATGGTGCGCAACGGCCAGTTCCGCGAGGACTTGTTCTACCGGCTGTCGGTCTTTCCGCTGGAGATTCTGCCGCTGCGCAGGCGCACGGAGGACATCTTTCCGCTGGCGCGGCATTTCCTGGCGCGGTTCTGCCGCCAGATGGGCAAGCCCGTGCCGGAGATTGGCCCGGACGCCGAACGGTTCCTGCTGACGCACACTTGGCCGGGCAACGTCCGGGAACTGCAGAACGTCATCGAACGCGCGGTGATTCTGCTCAACTCGCGCACGCTGACCGTCGACGTTTTGGGGCAGCGCTTTGGGTCGCCGGATGCGCTGATGGGCGTCGCGTCGGGCAAAGACAACGGGATCGTCCTGCCGAACGAGGGGTTCGATCTGGAGGAGCACGTTCGCGGGTTGATCGACCAGGCGATGGCGCGCAGCAAGGGCAACAAGTCCGCCGCCGCGAAGATGCTGGGCATCTCGCGGGCCACGCTGCGCTACCGGATCGAGAAGTACGGCCTGGAGGGCGACGTGGAAGACGGGAAGGACGACGAGGAGGAGAAGGACGATTAGCGCGGATACTTCGCCCTCCGCGCCCCCAGAAACCGAAAACCACCGTGCGGCGCGGAATCCGGGGTAGCCGTTTCCGGCAGCGACTAAGGGGGCTCCAGCGACGCCTCAAGGCGTCGCTCCGAACTGGCTTCTCCCCCAAAAGAGTGGGGCATGGTCTGTTGATAGACTGTGGAAAACTTCCGCCTCCCAGGCAAAAGGGACCGTATTGCAGATCCTATAGTATTGAAACATAATGGCTTACATCGTATCTCGCGAGCGCTTTGGCAAAGTCCGCTCCTGTGGAGACTGTGGAAAACAGCGGGACCGAGATTGTCAGCCGATCAAGCGGGCGGCACATACGCCGCCGATCCGGCGCATTCAGCCCGCCGGCCTGAACCGCCGCGCCCGCTTCTCCGTTTCCCTGCCACGCTACTTCCCTTCGGCCGGATAGATCAACGCCGCCTGGCGCGTGGGGGCGAAGCGGTCGCGCTCGGCCTTCCACGCGGCGAGAATGTCTTCGGCCTTCGCGCCGCCCGACAGCCGCTGGCGGAACCACGAACAACCCAGCACGCAGTCGAACATGCGGACCGGCTCTGGGGCCTTCTCGAACGGAGCGGCGTCAAACAGCGGGCGGCTGGGATACAGGCGCGCCAGCGATTGAACGAGCGCGATCATCACGGCCGAGGGCGAATAGGCCGCCCGGTCCATGATGTGGATCTGCGCGCCTTCGCACGTCTTGTCCTTGAACCCATAGTCTCTCGGCGTGAAGTGCGCGGGGGAGAACAGGACTCCGGGCAACCGGCGCTTGCGCAGATCCTCGGTGAAGGCCTCGGCGTCGATCCACGGCGCGCCGACGAGCTCGAACGGTAGGGCCGTGCCCGCGCCTTCTGACACGACCTGCAATTCGCCGATGGCGCCGGTGACGGCGTAATACAGCGCCGTATCGGCCCGCGTCACGCACGGCGACGGCGGAATCCACGCCAGCCCCGTCTCCTCGTACGACATGCCGCGCTTCCATCCGGCCAGCGGGGCGACTTTCAGATCGCCCGTCAGCCCCTTGGTCTGGCAAATCCAACGCGCGGTTTCGCCCGGCGTCATGCCGTAGACCCAGGGCAGCTCGTACGCGCTGACGAAGGACACCAACGCATTGGGAATAACCGGCCCGTCCAGCATCAAGCCGCCCATCGGGTCAGGCCGGTCCAGCACGATGAACCCTTTGCCGGCCGCGAACGCCGCCTCCATCGCGTAGCCGAGGGTGGCGATGTAGGTGTAACCGCGGACCCCGATGTCCTGGATGTCGTAGAGCAGCACGTCGACGTCGGCGAGCATCTGGGGCGTCGGGCGGCGTGTCTCGCCATATAGCGAGCGGACCGGCAGGCCGGTCTTCTCGTCGCGTTCGTCGCCGACCTTCTTCCCCGCGCCGACCACCCCGCGGATGCCGTGTTCGGCGCAGAACAGCGCGGTCAGTTTGCACTCCGGCCGCGCGGCCAGCAGGTCGATCGACGAGCGCAAATCGCGGGCGACGCCGGTCTGGTTGGTGATCAACCCGACGCGCTTCCCGGCGATCCAATCCATGTGTCGGGCCAGCAGGACCTCGACGCCCGGCGCCACGCGCGGCTCGGCGGCGGGAAGGCGCATGGAGAGACAAGCGACGGCAACGGCAAGGATGGGAAGGAGTCGTTTCATCGGTATTCCTCGACGCGCCGCGTTGATCTCCTACAAGAACGAGAAGTATGGAGTCCCGCCTT
>JAPLSS010000373.1 GCA_026398515.1 Candidatus Sumerlaeota bacterium
GATCTCCTATGTCGTGGCGGATGAAGGAATCGTGTTCACCGGCGACGCCCTGTTCGCCGGCTCGATCGGCGGCACCTCGAGCGACAAGCGCAAAGCCGAACAGATCGCCCACATCCGCGCCAAGATCTTCGCCTTGCCCGACGAAACGCTGGTCTGTTCCGGCCACGGCCCGGCCTCGACGGTCGGGACGGAAAAAGCGTGCAATCCGTTTTTTGTGTAATGTCCTGATTATCCGGTCGGGCGTTCCGATAGCAGGGCGGCTATGCCGAGGCCGGCTCAAGTCCAGCCCGGCGGGCTGGACCTACTTGCGCTCCCATCGCCGGCGGATCGCGAGGGCGATGACAGCCGCCACGATGGCGATGGAAAGCCAAATCGCGTTCTTGCCGAAGAGGCGGACCACGGGGTGCAGGAGGCCCATCCAGGCGAGCATGGTCAGCGCCGAGGCGATGGAGGTGACCAGGATCGCCATGAAGTGCGACCAGCCCAGCAGCCGCGCCAGGACCGCCCCCAGCAGCGGGTGAAACCAGATGAAGCCGAAGACGGCGACATAGCCCCAGCGTTTCGTCCGCCCCTGCCAGCCCTCAACCGCCGCCAAGCCGCGCCCGCACAGACGCCGCGCCAGGGCGGATCGCGCCGCCTCGCGCGCCGAGAACACCGTCAGCGGATACACCACCGCAACCAACGCCAGCTCCGTGCAGATGGCCACGGGGAAGATGAGCGCCGGCGGCATGCCGATGCGCAGCCCTTCGCTCAGGCCCAGCAGCCGCCCGGCGATCAGACTGCCGATGCAGACGTGCAGCGCCTGGCCCGCGCGGCCCATGCCGGCGGCGACGGCGAAAACCGCCGCCAGCGCCGCGGCCATCACGCTCACGCCACCGGCAAGGATTCGCCCTTCGCCCGAGTGGACAAACCGATTCAGGAAATCGCGGGCGGCGGGTGGGAAGAGCGTCATTGCCGAGTCGCCTTGCCGCCGCTTTCGTTCGGAGCGCGCGGCGACTCCCTGGAAAAGCGGCGGCGAGCCGCGCGCACTCCAAAGCGCTTCGCGCAACGAGATCGTATCCCGTTCAGGCCGCCTTCTGCGTTGGGTCGCATCATAATGGGAAGTGGAAGCATAAAGCGCGCAGGCTGGAAAGCTTACGCCACGAGCAGCCTTCGATGATTCGGCGCCAAGCGTAGAGAAGCCCCGATCGGCGCGAATCACCGCCCCCAGCGCACGATGGCCGAGCCCCAAGTCATCCCGGCGCCGAAGGCTACCAGCGCAATCAGATGGTCGTCCTTCAACTTGCCCTCGGCTTCGGCCTCGGCCAGCAGCACGGGGATGGTGGCCGCCGAGGTGTTGCCGTAGCGTTCGATGTTGCACAGCACCCGCTCCATCGGCATGCCGAAGCGTTTGGCCGCCGCCTCGATGATGCGGATGTTGGCCTGGTGGGGCGCCAGCAGATCCAGGTCGTTGGCGGTGAACGGCGTCTTCGCCAGGGCGGATTCGACCGCCTCGCTCAGCGTGCGCACGGCGAACTTGAAGACGTCATTGCCGCTCATGCGCAGGTAGTGCTCGCGGTTCGCCACGGTCTCGGCGGAGGCCGGGCGCTTCGACCCGCCGGAGGGGATCATGATCAGGTCGCCCGCCGACCCGTCGGCCGCCAGATACTCGCTCAGGATGCCGCGGCCCTTCGCCACCGGCCCGACCACCGCGGCGCCCGCCGCGTCGCCGAACAGGACGCAGGTCGAGCGGTCCTGGTAGTCCACAAAGGCTGAATTCATGTCCGCCCCGACGACCAGCGCGTGGCGCGCCATGCCGCCGGCGATCATCTGCTTCGCCACCGACAAAGCGTAGACAAAGCCCGTGCACGCCGCGTTCAGGTCGAACGCGGCCATGCCTTTCAGGGCCAGCTTGTGCTGAATGCGGCAGGCGGTGGACGGGCACCATTCGTCGGGGGTGAAGGTGGCGCAGACGATCAAATCGATTTGGCCCGCCTTCACCCCGGCGCGCTCGATGGCGATGCGCGCGGCCTGGGCGCCATAGTCCGAC
>JAPLSS010000570.1 GCA_026398515.1 Candidatus Sumerlaeota bacterium
CGGGCGCCTTTGACTTGCGCTCTGGCAGCGATCAACGCCTGAAGCGCATTCCGGGCGATTCCGGAGAGCTCCTCCCATTCCGGCGCTCGCCCCAATTGGCCCGATACGGCAAAATACACGAGAATGGATTCCGCCACGGCAGGCCGTTGCGCGATAGTATCGGTGTATGCGCGTGGCATTTCGACATCGACAACCAGCGCCGATTCCGCGCCGTCGCCCTCGACGGGAACGAACGTCAATGCCCAATTGCCGTCGCCGGGACGACTCGTGCCGGCTTGCAGATCAGCCCAAGCCAATGGAGGCAGCAGATGGGCTCCGTCGGCAGCCAGCTCAGCGCGGAAGCCCGCCGCCATAGCGCCCAATTGCACGTGCTGAAGGCGGGGCCTGACATTGAGTTCCTCAAGGCTCGTGGACCAGTCGAACGAGTAAATGACTCCGGAGCCGACAAGCAAATCGCGCCAATTGCCTGTGTAACCGCAGTCCTCGTTCAAGATGTCATATAGCCACATCACGTGCGGGTATTCGCGGCGGGCCCAGGCCTCATATTGCTCTTCGGTGTGGGGCAGCATGGCTTCGACGTCGGCGCGGGCGACCGCTTCGGCGATGTGTTGGTCCAGATCCCTGTCCGAACCGGGCAGGAGAGGGGAAGAGACCGGCGAGGATTGAGCGGGGCGCCGCTCGGGGCTTGGCGCAACTGAACCCGCGAGCGAGCTTGGACGCGGCGCGCGCGGCGCTGAAGCTTCGGCGAACTGAGGACGCTCTGGCGCCGGCAATGCCGTCTCGGCAGGATGAAGCCAAACGCGGTCGGCGACATAGGCGAAGATGGGGACGACGGCCAAGAGGACCGCGGCGGCCGCGGCGTAGCGGAAGGCCCGGCGCTGGGATGCGCCCTCCGCCCAACGGAGCCTTGAGAGCCGCCCGGCGGGAACCGCGGCAGCGACCACCGCCGTGCGTTCCCGGGCCTTCTCCTGCCTCAGGGCCTCGAGGACCGCCTCCCGAATCTTCGCTGCCTCGGCTTCGGGGAGCGGCGGGGTCGGTTCGGCCAAGGCGTCTCGAACGTCGCTCATGGCGAGGAGGCGCCAAGCGCACCGCCGGAGATGGGCTTTGACCCAGCGTGTCTCTTCCGGCGTGGTCTTCCCTTCGATGAACGAAGGAAGCAAATCCTCGCGGCACTTGGCCACGGAATGCGCGCCTTGGCCCACGGTTGGGTCGGAGGACTGGTCTTCAGGATTTTGCATGGATGCTTTCCGACGCTCCCGGCGACGTGGACGCGCGGCGAGGATCGAAAACGACGACGGTGACGTCCTTCTCTACGTGATTGCCGTTCGACAACACGACCTCTACCGGAATGCCACCTTTGAACCTTGGCACCCCGAGATCCGTCAGCCCCACACTCATCCGGATGGCATCGCCCGGTCCCGGGGGCAAGATCTCGGCAATAACAGGCCCCAGGTGGTAGGTTTTGTCGTCATTCTGCCTGTCACGAAAACGGACTGCATCCACTGCGACGTCCTCTACGTTTGACCTGAACTGCACCATTTGATGGAGTTGAGTGTCTTCTGAAAGAACGAATGCCACGCTCAAAGGGTCTACTCCCACTTCCCCTTCAATCGTGGCGGTGACTGGTATATTCAGCGCTTTTCCCTTCTCTTCCATATGAACATTCAGACGGACAATTTGGTTCATCTTGCCTTCAGCGCCCTTCGGAGGGGTAAGAACTAATTCGAAGGGCACGGTGGTTCGCACGTAGCCCAAAGAACTCTCGAACTTCTGCTCCGCCTTTGAGAAATCGACGACAAACTCAATCTCTCCGGGAATATCTGTGACTTCGGCAGCCAAATTTTTTATATACGATGAAAACGTCGAGAATCTCTACGCGTCCGAAAAAAAAGTTTCAGCCAGTCCGTTACGGCCTCCCGCCGTTGAGCAGGAAACGTCGCCACTTGTTGATTGCTTTGGACTTAAGAGCATAGACGGTCTGGACGGCGACGTTGCATTTCGCCGCCGCCTCCTCGGGGGTCATGTTGTCCACGAACAGGCAGTGAAGCGCCCGGCTTTCCGCGGGAGAAACAAGACCCTCGGGGATTTCCAGGGGCTGGCGAGGAGGACGGGCGGGGACGGGGATCGCGTCGATGTCCTCTACGGAGACCACCGTCGGCTTCGGGCGTTTGGCGTGGTCGCAGGCCGTGTTGTGGGCCAACACCGTCAGCCACGTGCGGAGAGAGGACCTTGCAGGATCAAAGGTCTTGAGGGCTTGGCGGCCGTTCTTGAGCAGCCGGACAAAAACATCCTGGACCAACTCATCGAGGTCGTCGAGATCGGCGCCGGAGGGAAGGCCGCGCAGGGTCCGGGCGACGACGCCGCGCAGGAGCGGGGAGAACTCATGGACAAAAGCTCGCCATTCCGCCTCGTCGCCGGCGATAAGGCGGTCAACCCGGAGGCCGTCTCCCGTGTTCGGTCGCATCGGCGTTCCGAACGCCCAGTGCAACGCGCATGCGCAGAAGAGGAAGTAGCAAATGAGATCCGACGGGGCGGAAAGGAGACGGAAGCGGCAATCCAGCTGGAAGTCGCCTTCCGTCGGGGAAGACAACAGGACGTCGGCGGGGGCGGACGGCCTGGAGTCCAGGACCAGGCCGGAGAAGCCATCGCTCCGCCGCGCCCGCCAC
Source organism: Candidatus Sumerlaeota bacterium (assembly GCA_026398515.1). Taxonomy (GTDB): domain Bacteria; phylum Sumerlaeota; class Sumerlaeia; order JAPLSS01; family JAPLSS01; genus JAPLSS01. Next base: position 2,667 of record JAPLSS010000570.1, read on the forward strand.
GGCGATTGCGGCGGAATGGTCCAGCCGATCAGCGGTTGGTCGCCGAGGTCGCGGCTGAAGACGGCCTCCGATTTGCCCTGGGGCGCGAACCTTGCGTCGCTGGTGATGAGGAGCTTGTCCAGCGCCACGCCGTCTTCGCGATTGGCGAACTCGATTCGGTTTTTGCCTCGCCGCAACGGGACCTGGCGGAGGGGCAGCCAATGCCATTCCCCGTACACCGCGTCGTTCCCGAGGGTCAGGGGCTTCCCGTCGTTGCAGCGGACGAAGAAGCTGTTGCGGCATCCGTCGGTCCACTGCGTGCGCGCCCATAGGTCGTAGTCGCCGGTCTCCGGAGCTTCCACGTCGTAGGCCGCGTTTCCGCCCGCTTCCTTGCGCCATCCCGCCCCCACGCCTCTCGCGATGGCCAGCGCCGCTCCGCCCGAGGCGTCGGGACAAGGAACGCCGGCGGCCGGGGCCTCGATGGTCTCCGCGTTTTCCGCCTCCCGCCACACGTAGACGCCGACGGGGCGGCCCCGTTGCGCCAACGTGGGCGCGATGAGACCCAAGGCCGAAAGGGCGAGAGCGACCCCCAGGCCGCGCCGGAGTCTCGCCGCCGGCGGGTGGGCGGAGGGCCGTTCCCGCGGCGAGGGCGGCGCGGTTTGCCCCAGGGCGAGAACCACGGCCAGCGGGACCATCGCCCCTGTCTGGAAGAACGGCGTCCAGAAGCCGCCCAGGGCGATGCCAGCGCAGGCGGCCCATGCCGACCGCGCCGAGGACGGTTCGACGGACGCCGCGTCTTCGCCTTCGTTCTCGGTTTGCCGGCCCTTGCGTCCGATGGCCCCCATGGCGATCCACAGGGCCAACACGACGCCGAATCCTGCCGAGGCGCCCAAGACCAACCAGCCGTTGCTGGTCGGGTTCGCTGGTGTTCATCTTATCCACGGGCGAGTAATAGGCGCCGATGCGGCGCTGGTAGTTTCCCGGCCCTACTCCCACGACGAAATGCTCGCCCAACATGCGCGCCGCGGCCCCCCATTCGGCGAAGCGCTGTTTCAGAGTGTACGGGTCGAGTTCCGGGGCGACCTCCGGCAACGCCTCCGTGCGCGGCGCCAAGGCGGCGGCATGGAGGCCGCACGTCAGATGTCCGAACGGGATCTCGACGAGCGTCCCATAGGTGGTTCTCGACAAAACCAGGCCGCGTTGCCATGCCGCCGCGACATCCTGCTTTTCCCCGAGGGTCAGGAACTCCCGGGCGTCGGCCTTATGAAACCAAAGATGAAGCGACAAAACCGCGGCGGCCAGCAGCGCGCCCATCCCCCACCCTCGGGCGCGGCTCCCGGCGCCCGCGTTCAGAATCCCCAGCTCCTGCACCATCGCCAGGAGCAGGCCCGTGTCCTGGAAGGTGACGGAAAGCGCCGCTTCGGACGCGCGAAGGGGACGAGCCAACTGGACAACCGCGGCGGCGACAAACAGCGCCAGGAACACAACGAGGAGCGCCCGTTCCGCTTTTGCCGCCGCGCCGGCGCGCGCCGGCGCCCATTCCCCGGAATCGGTCATGTTCGGTCTGTCTCCAGCAAACCGGCGTAGAACGACTCGTACCGCCGAATCCACTGTCGAACGCCGGGCAACGCCCGAGAGATCGCGCGGCTTTCCCGCGCGAACCGTTCGCGCAGCGGCGTGTCGCGGAGCAGCTCGACGACCCGACCAGCGACCGCCTCGCGGTCGCCGACAGGAGCCAGAAACCCGTTGCGACCGTGGCGCACCAATTCATTGGTCCCCGTCGCGTCGGTGGCGACAATCGGCAGGCCGGACGCCATGGCTTCCAGGACGGTGTACGGCATTCCCTCCCATAGCGAACACATCACAAAGACGTCCATGGCGTGATAGAACGCCGTGGGGTCCTCCTGGTAGCCCGCCAGCGCGATCCGGCTTTCCAGCCCCAGCGATTGGATCTCCTTCTTCACCGCCGGAAACAACGAGCCGTCGCCGACCACAAGAAACCGTGTCTCCGGGCGTTCGCGGAGAATCCGGGGCACGGCGCCCAGGAAACAATCATATCCTTTTTGGCGCCGGAACTGCGCGACAACCCCGACCACGGGGGTCTCTTCGGGCAGGTTCCAGGCCCGGCGCGTCCGGCGTTTGTCCCGTGGCGAAGCGTACTCGGAGGCGTCGATGGCGTTCGGGATGACGCACGTGCGCGCCTCGCGCTCGATCCCCGACTCCACGGCGATCCGCCGCTCTCCCTCGGACACGCAGAGGAGCCGATGATGGCAACGCGCGGCGGCTCGCTCGATCCAACGATAGCACGTTCCGGTGAACGAATGAGGATTCTCCTGGAACGCGAAACTGTGAGGCGAGTAGACGACGGCCGGCGTTCCGGCCAGCCATCCCGCGATCCTCCCCAGGCACCCGGCCTTGGAGCTGTGGGCGTGGACGATGTCATAGTTTCCCCGCCGGACGATGCGAAAAATCCGCCAGAGCGCCGCGAGATCTCGTCCCGGCCGGATCGGGCGAACTATGGGCGCCTCGTGCAATTCGATGCCCCGGCGGGCGAACTCCCGCAGGTCGTTGGCGAAGCAGGGGTCGCGGCCGTTGGAATACGCCAGGGCCACGGAAAACCGGCTCAGATCGAGGTTCGTGAGCAACAGGCGCAAATGCTTGCGCGTGCCGCCGGTGGTGGCCTCCAGAACCTGGAGAATGCGGATGCGCCTTGTCGATGCCATAAGGTGAGTCGAGGATCGTGCGCCAGCGGCGTACGGGCTGGTCTTCTCCTTCCAGCCACACGGCAATCGCCGCGGTCATTCCCGATGTTTGTTGATGATCATGTCACAACTCAAAGTGAAGAAGCAACACTTAACCTTCTGGGAGGGGTATGGGGGATCGCGGTAGGGATGCCCGATGCCGGGCGCCCTCCGCACGGATCGGTGCGCGAGGCTTCCCCTCATCCGGCTCTTGCCTTGGATCGAACGCGAAGGCGCCTGTTGGGGTAGGGGCGCCGAAGGCCAACGGGCGGAGGCCCCCGGCGGATGTAAAGCCTCATGCGCTCCCACGTCAGGTTGCACCCTTTCTGGCTGCGCCACGTGGCGTCGATGTGGGTGAAGCCCGGGAAGTCGAAGGTCTCCGGACGCCGCTCGCCGCGGTTCTTCCGGTTCGCGAGGGCGAACCGGCCGAACTCGATCAAGCGCGTCTTCTCGGCGTGCAGTTCCAGCGCGAACCTCTTCATTCGCTCGCGCAGCTCCGTCAGGAGCCGCTCGGCGTCTTCGGGATGCTGGAACCCCAGGACGGAGTCGTCCGCGTAGCGCACGATGATCCCCTCGCCCCGGGCCTCGACCTTCCGCCAGCGCTGGACCCACAGGTCCAGCACGTAGCGCAGGCAGATGTGGGCCAACCGAGGCGAGATGACCGCCCCTTGCGGCGTCCCCATCGTCGTCGGGGACCACTGCCCGTCTTCCGACACCCCGGCCCGCAGCCCCTTGCGGATAGACCGCACGACCCGCGGGTCGCCCATAGGAGGCGGATCGACGGAGGATTCGCATCGCCGAATAGGATTTCACTGGAGATGTCGCTTGAGGCAACTCCGGCGCCAGCTGGCGGGTGCGTGATGTCACGCTCTCTCCGATCGGGATGAAACGGCTCCCAATACCGTTCGGTGACTCGGGAAAGTCGGGATAGTCGCGCATCTTCTCGATCTCTTGCCCATCCGAGGCATGATCATTGCGAGCGGGCTACAAGTGACTTTCACTATTCCTACGCAACTTGGGGCTCGGTGACAGCCTTTTGATAAAGCGCTTTGCCATAAACAGCCTGTGGGCGTCTATCCGATAATTCGAATCACTTTGGTGCAATAGCCAATGGTGCATTCCGGCCCTGAAAACGATAAACGATGGGGTAAAACTAATACGGTTAGCCACCAAGTAGAGGAGGAGACGATTATGAAGGAGTCAACCAAGAATTTTCTGCGCTTCGGCGCGGGACTCCTCATCGGCGCGCTGTTGATGGCGCTCGTGCCGTTGGCGATTCTTGCCACCGGCGCGATCGACATGTCGGCGGCGTGCCCGCCGACATTCATGGAACGCGGGATGGCGCCTTGGGCGCTCGACTGCTCGATGGGACGCCACGCCCCGCGGGCGACGAACCCGGATGACAACGATCCGAACGCAGCGTCTGCCGGGCTGGAGCACTACCGCGCCAACTGCGTCATGTGTCATGGCGCTCCTGATGTCAACCCCGCCGAACTGGCCGAAGGGCTGAATCCCCCCGCGCCCAAACTGGAGACCGACGACGCCCAGAGCCTCACCGATGGCCAGATGTTCTGGGTGGTCAAGAACGGAATCCGCATGACCGGCATGCCGGCGTTCGGCAAAACCCACGAAGACCGCGAAATCTGGCAGATTGTCACGTTTCTGCGGCATCTGCCGAAATTGACCGACGACGAGAAGCACACGCTGGAATTGGCCCTGGCCGAGGACCATCACCACGAAGAGAGCCATGGCGCCGAGGCAGCGCATCATCAGGAAGGCGTAAAGGGTGAGCCTTCCTCGCACTATGCGGCGGCCCAGGGGGAAGAACATCGCCACGAACCTGGCGCAGAAGCCCCTTACGGGAATCGCGAGGACGAACGCGGACCGGCGACGCCCGCGCCATAGCGGCGCCGACAGCCTTGTCCGCGCATGACGCCTGGTTGGAACCCAACGCCACGAAGCACAGTTTTCTGACACGGATGGCATGGGAGTTGCACGACCAGAACGTGAAAACTCCAGGCGCCCCGAGGCGGATTGATCGCAACGCCTCCCGCGAGGAGAAAGAGAGACGGACATGAAAACCAAATTCGCACTGCCAACGATCGGGACGGTGTATAGAAAATGGGCGCTGGCTCTGGCGGCGGGGAGCGCGACGCTGCTGGCCGTGGCATGCGCCGAGTGGAAGAGCGAGGGCATCCCTGTTGACGTCAGCGGCGCGTCGTCCTCGACGCCGCAGTATTGCCCGACTTCGACGCTGATGTTCTACTCCGCCACGCCCCAAGGCGTGAACTACGTCCAGGTGGGCAACTATTCCCGGCTCCATCCGCCGAAATACCCGAGACCCTATCCGTTCCCCTATTACCGGCCTCACACCGGCAACCATTACTACGTCCCGCGCGGCTAATCGGGCGGCGGGCGAGGCGAGCAAGTCTGCCAGGGGCGGAGAGCGAACGAGCGGCGGCGGGGCACGGGATGCGCCGCCGCTTTGGCTGTGCGCGACCGCGCTCGCATTTCCTGGTTGAACCTTGGGAATCGCGCCAACATGATGCGCCGCGTTGAGACACAATCCGGCCATCAAAGGAAATAGGCGACGATGAGATCACTGATCGGCTTTGGCGCGTTCGGGGTTCTGGCGTTGGCGCCGTTGTTGTGCGCGGCGGAGGCGGCGGCCGCGGCGCCCGATCCCGACCGCGGGCTGTATGCGATCTGGTTTTCCAATTGGCCCGAAGCCCTGCAACTGCCGTTCATCAAGGGCGGGCAGGTGGTCGTGCAATGGGCGGAAGTGGAAACGGGCCAGGGACAGTATGATTTCGCGAAACTGGACGAGGGGCTGGAGTTCTACCACGACGCGAAACGCAAAGCGACGGTTCAGGTCAACGGCAACAACAAACCCGCGTGGCTGTTCGAGAAGGTGGCGGTCCTCCCCCACGCGGCGAGCACTCAGGTGCGAGACAAGCAAGGGACTCTTCAGTATTGGGATCCAATCTTCGAGAACGCGTACCACGATTTTGTCCTGGCCTATGGAAAGCATCTGCGCGAGTCGCCGTATCGCGACGCGGTCCTGGGCGTGCGGCTGAACTTCAACGCGGTGGGCACGGAGCACAACGCGATCGATCCCAAGGACCGCCCGCTGGATCAATGGAAGCCTGCGCCGGACGGCCACATCTTCCATCAGCCATTCTCGCCGGAAGTCTTTGAGCCCTATCGGAAGATGGTGATGGAAGCGTTCATCCAGGCGTTCGCCCCGGACATCCGGGTCTTCGCGCGCAACAACATCGTGGGGAAAGAGGGGATCACGCCGGAGATCCTTGAGATGTTCGAGACCGGGAAAATGGGGCTGTTCCACACGTCGTCGGAATTCCAGCCGCGCGCCGCCGGCACGCAGAAGCAATACGAGGCGTTTCTGACCTATTGCCGCACGGGTAAGACGCTGGGTTACGCGGAATCGTGGGCGGACTCCTGGGGGCGGCACGGCGGGAAGACGGACCCGCGAACGGTCAGCCCATGCCAGTGGAACTACTGGCGGCTGCTGGTCGATCTGAATTGCGGCATCTCGTTCATCGGGATCTACAGCGCGGACCTCAGGCCGTCGGTGAAAGACCCGGAGTTCCGGGCGGGGTTTGAGTTTGCGGCGAAATACGCGGGGTATCACGCCAGCCCGGAGCAATCGCCGGGGGCGTGGGCGGCGTTGCGCGAGGGCGATTTCCTCAAGGGAGACTACACGTTCCTCATGTCGCGCGTGGCGGAAAAGAGCGTGGACACGGCGTTGAAGAACACCGGTCCGGATGACCAGCGCTTCGGCGCCTGGGCGCGGGCGATTGAGGGCGACGGGCGGATGGTCTTTCGACTCGATCCGGCGTTTGCCGCCAGTCTGGACGGAAAGCCGTCCAAGATCCGCGTCGTGTACCTGGACGAGGGGACAAACCCATTCACGGTGGCGTGGGATGAGAATGGCGCGCCTCAGACGCGCGAGGTGAAGAAAACCGGAAGCGGAAGGTGGAAGGACGAGTTGATCGCCATCGCCGCCAGCGGGTTGGGCGGCAAACTGGACGGCGGCGATGTCCGGCTGACCGGCCAGGGGCGCAACGTGTTTCATATGGTGGAGGTGGAACGGGGAGGCTGAGAGAGAGGTTGATCCTTCGTGCTCGCGCTCACGCGCGAGCGCGGGAAACGCAGGGCCGATGGATGACTCACGACGTGTGCCTCATCGCCGGCGATGGGATCGGACCAGAGATCACCCACGCGGCGCAGCGCGTGCTGGCGGCGGCCGGCGCGAAGATCAACTGGATTCCCCTGCACGCGGGCGCCGAAGCCATTGAGCGATACGGCAGCGTGGCCCCCAACGAAACGCTCGATGCCGTTCGCCGGCACAAGGTGGCGCTCAAAGGGCCGACCACGACTCCGATCGGCACGGGGCATACAAGCGCCAACGTGCAGTTGCGGCAGAAACTTCATTTGTACGCCGCGGTGCGCCCGGTGCGCTCCATCGCCGGCATCAAGACGCGCTATGACAACGTCGAAATCGTGGTGATCCGCGAGAACACGGAAGGACTGTATTCCGGCATCGAGAACGAAATCGTCCCCGGGGTGATGCAGACGCTCAAGATCGCGACGCGCACGGGATGCGAGCGCATCGCGCGGTTCGGCTTTCATTACGCGCAGGAACGCAAGCGGCGCAAGGTTACCGTTTTTCATAAAGCCAATATTATGAAGAAAACTGATGGGCTGTTCCTGGAATGCTGCCGCCGGATTCACGCGGAGATCGCCGCCGAGATCGAGTACGAGGAGCTGATCATCGACAACGCGTGCATGCAATTGGTGCGCGATCCCTCGCGGTTCGACGTGCTGCTGATGGAGAACTTCTACGGCGACATTGTGAGCGACTTGTGCGCCGGCATGGTCGGCGGGCTGGGCGTGGCGCCGGGCGCGAACTTCGGCGACGAGTGCGCCGTCTTCGAGGCCGTGCACGGCAGCGCGCCCGACATCGCGGGCCGCGGCATCGCCAATCCGCTGTCGATCATCATGAGCGGCGTGATGATGCTGAATCACCTGGGCGAACACGCGTGCGCCGAGCGGATCAAGGCGGCCTACGACGGCGCGCTGTCCGGCGGCCGTCCCGAGGAGCGCACCCTGGACATCGGCGGCACGGCGACGACCGAGCAGTTCGCCGACGCGTTAATTCGGAGGATGGAGTAGGCGGTGGCCGCAAGCGCCCGACGAACGCCTTATTCGAAAAACCGCGCATACGGGGTGTTCGCGAAGAAGCGCTGGAGCTCGGCGAAATTCTCGAGGTGGTCGCGCGGGTCGTTGGAATTCACCTTGCGCATCTCGTTCCGCAACGGCCCCGGTTCGACCCCGAGCCACTGCTCCAATTCCGCCAACCGCCCGCCCGCCGGATCGACCACCTGTTCGTAGCTCAATTCGAACACCCGGTGATCGGAGAAGCGCCGGCGCAATCGCGCCTCGGCCGCCTCGATGGTCTGGAAGTCGCGCACGCATTCCTCGGGCGAAAGCGTGAACCGGAAGAACGGGCGCGGCGCGGCGGGAAGCGACATCGGATGATGGTCTTCGGCCAGGTTGATGTAGTGGTCCTCGTAGGCGCTGTGGTAGCCGGCGCGGTTCATCACCGTCTGCGAGATCAGGCGCTTGAGCCGGTTCTCGCGCAACAGATGCACCACGGCCACCTCGCGGTCGGCGGCGAGCGCCTGGGTGGCGCGCGCCCATTTCGGGTCTTCCATGTCCTTATAGAGAAACTTGAACCCGACGGGCGGAGGCGCGGCGGGCCAAATCGCCTCGCGCAGGAAACGCCCCGGCGCCTCTTCGCGCAGGCGCTTCAGCGCCTGGTAGCAGGCGTCCTGCACGTTCACTTGATCGTTCGGATTGCCCAGGCCGATCAGGCCCCACAACTCCACCGCGAAGATCTCGCCGTGGCAGGCGATGGCGGGATGCGAATCCAGCATGCGGCGCAGCATGGTGCTTCCCGTGCGCGCCGCGCTGGCGATCATGAATCTCTCAATGCGGTCCATGGGGCGGCTCGTTGTGGCTCTTGTTCTCCCCGACCACTTCCTTCTCCTTTGCTCCATTCCTCGATTTTGGGCCATCGCGGCCGCCGCGCCAACGTTTTTCTTTGCGGGTTTGGTTCCGCCGTGCGATTGATGCGCCCGGCGAGGACACGCATTGGGACGCTTTCCGTGGCGCAGGCTTTCTAGCCTGTGATCTAACAACTCCGGAATCCGCGCCACGCACAGGCTGGAAAGCCTGCGCCACTCATCCGCAAGGCCAAGACGCCATGAAGATCACCAATGTAAGAACCCTCTTGATGGATGCAAGTTACATGTATTTCAACATCGACTATCTCTTTGTCCTCATCGAAACGAACGAGGGGATCGCCGGATTGGGCGAAGCGACCAACTGGCCCGGCTGTCCGATGGTCGACAAAGCGATCCAGGAGATGAAGCCTTTCCTGATTGGCCGCGATCCCATGGAGATCGAAAGCCTGGTCCAGGCGCTGGCGCGGCGGTTTCATTATATCGGCATCGCCGGAGTGGCGCCCACGGCCATCAGCGGCATCGAGATCGCTTTGTGGGACCTCATGGGTAAGAAACTGGGCGTCCCCGTGTATCAACTCCTGGGCGGGCGTTGCCAGCCGCGCGTGAAGACGTATGCGAACTACTGGGCGCCGTCGCTCCCGGCCGACACGAAGCTGGAGGAATGGTCGGAGGCCGCGTTGGAGATGGTCCGCGCCGGCTACGACGCCTTGAAGTTCACGCCTATTCCGTTTCCGGGCAGAGGCGAGATGAATCGCACGATTTCCTGGAGCGAGATTCGCAAAGGCGTCAAGCGGGTGGCGGCCGTTCGCGAGGCCGTGGGAGAGGACGTGGAGTTATATATCGAACTGGCTGGGAAGTTCGATGTTCCGACCGCCATCGAGATCGGCCGCGCGCTTGAACCGTACCGCATTGGCTTCATCGAAGAGCCGATCCCGCCCGAGGATCCGCACGCCATGGCGGATGTGCGGCGCAAGGTCGGGATTCCGGTCGCCGGCGGCGAACGCGTATACGGACGGCATGGGTTTCGGCCATTCCTGGAGGCGCACGCGTTTGACATCATTCAACCGGATGTCATGCGCACGGGCGGGCTGTTCGAAACGCGCAAGATTGCGGCGTTGGCGGAGACCTATTACATACCCGTCGCGCCGCACAACGCCGGCGGGCCGGTCGGGACGATCGCCACACTACACGTCGCCATGGCGACCCCCAACTTCGAAATCCTCGAATTCCGCGTCGGCGACGTGCCCTGGCGCGACACGGTCATCAAGCCGGCGATCAAGATTGAGAACGGGATCATGCAAATTCCTCCAGGGCCCGGGCTGGGGATCGAGTTGATCGAAGCCGAAGCCCGCAAGCACCCGCACGTCCCCGTCGAGCCGAAAGGACTTATGTAGTTCTCGGGAGCGCGGGCGTCCTGACCTGCAATGAATTCCATTGGATATCAACTGATTCCGGGCGAGGACCCCGCGCGCCCAGCAATAACATTACATAAACACGCGCCCTTCGCGGAAATCGCGCCATGTGTTCTCGAACCAGCTATGATCTTCCGGAATGGGACGAACGGCTTCGACGCGCGAGCGGAAACTATCCGTCGCGGCATCATAAGCAATAGATAGAATCTCGTTTCGCAAAGCCGGATTCTCCGGCAAAAGACGCCAATGGTCTTCCAGACTTGGGTGTGGAAGGGCGCCATTCGCGTCCGTGACCAGGTGCGAGCCGCGAGAGCCTTCGCCCCGCTCCAGCAAGGCTTGAATGGCATGCAGAAACGCGAGTTGGGTGAGCGCCAATTCCCGCGTTTCCCACGCCTGAAGCCAGCCGGCGCGGCTCTGCCGAATCCCGCGATCACAAATGCCGCGCCATTGCTCCAGGGCTTCCGCCAGCGCCCGACGCGTCCCCGCCAGCGATCGAATCGGGCCGCCAAACTCGCTCATCCGCCTCTGAATCTCGCGTTTGGCCTGTTCGTGGGGCAACGCGGCGGAATCGGGCTGCTCCACGCGCCGGATCTCGGAAACGAATCGGGAAACCGTGGATTGCGCCGCCCGCTCGAAGTCGTCCGGCGACGGTCCGCGGCCCGCATACAGATGCGCGATGCGTTGGGCGGCGCGCAATGCTCCGACCTGGCCGGAATTCAGCGCGGAGCCACCGGGGCGCTTCACTCCATGCGTCCCCGCCAGCTCCCCAATAACGAAAAGATGCTGAATATCGGATTCCCACCAACCGTTGACGGCGAATCCCCCGTTGCAGTGCTGCGCGCTGACGGCGATCTCCAGCGGCTCCTTCCATAGATCGACGCCGCGCTCGCGATATAACTGCACACTTAAGGGGTTCATGTGCGCGAGACGTTCGATAGGAGTCGCTTGAGTGGCGCCACATTTCCTCAGGTAACTTGCCGCCTCGTCTGATAAGCGATCGATCTGAAAGTCGTCGCGGCCCTCCGGCCCGCGCGGATTGCGGCGAAAATCCAGGAAGACCTTTCGTCCCTTCTGCGCAATTTCTCGGAAGACGAGGAGATCTATTAGCGAAGACCCCTGATTCGCTATGCAATCGATATCCAGAGGCCATTGGTAGCCCTTGAGAAACGTGGCGCTTGCCAGCGCGCCAGTCGACTCGAACCACGCGGCAAGGAACTCCTGCTCGTCCGATCCGTCGAGAGCGACACTATAGTACCGGGGAATGACTTGTTGATATGAGCCGGACAAGGCCCAGCGCGGCTCCCGCGAAGTGATGCCGTATTGCGACTCCGTCAGATTCACCGCCTCCGCGCCGGCTTCGAAGAGGGGCGCGTACGGCCCCATCTGGCCTTTGGGATAGACGGAATACTCGTATAACTCGCCGGGACCGCCGCCGGCCATGACGACATTGCGGCAGTGAAAGAGAACCAGGCCATGCCCCACGGCGCGCTGCTTCGTCATGTTGACGCACAACAGCCCGAGCGCCTCGCGCCCCGTCATATTCTCCGCGACGATAATCGCCAGCGCATGGTGGCGATTGAACACGGAAATTCGGAAGCGTTTCACCGCCGCCAGCAGCTTCCGCGTCATGAGACGCGAGGTCCAAGGGCCGGCTGACGTGCCGCGTTGCCGCGGATCGTGGTCGGTTTTGTACCCGACAAAGCCGCCCATCGCGTTGTGCGGGAATGGCACGCCGGCTTCGACCAAGTGATGAAACGCGCGGAGCGAATTCTCGCCTTCGATCAGCGCGAGGTCGCCGTGCATGCACCCATTCGCGGCCAGTGTGCGCGCGAAATCCCACGGACTGTCGGCCTCGGCGCCGTGGGGCCCCAACCTATAGTACGTTTGTTTGTCCGAGCCGGAATTGTTGGAGGTCCCCAGCCCAAGGCCGCGCGTGACAATCGCCACTTCGGTCGCTGGCGAAGGAATCCCCGCTTCCTCGAATTCGCGGAAGACGTGCGCCGCGCAGCCCAATCCCGCCGCGCCGCTGCCCACGATGAGTGTGTTCAAAGAGAAGACGGGGATGGGCATGTCCTGCAAGGTTCTCTCGTGTTTTCTAATCATTGGAAATGGCGGTCTCCGTGGTGTGGTTTGGCGCCGCATTCAAGTGGGGCAGAGGACATATAGGACTCATAGGCAATATAAGTCACATAGGTCGGGTGGCGCGCTTCCCTCGACCTAATCAAGGAACCACTCCATCGCGCGAAGGCGTTCGACGGCAACTGGGGTGATCTTTGGCGAGTTGATTTCGTCGGGAACCCGTGCGCAGGGAAGGGTCATTATGTAGTCTTCCATCTCCAGACGCATGCGCTGGGCGGCGTCCGGCTGCGCTGCGATGAGATTGTTCATCTCACGCGGATCCTTGTTGAGATCATATAACTCATCCTCCCCGTCCGAAGCCCAGATATACTTCATCCCGCCTTGGCGCCATGCCTTGAGCCGACGCAGATACAGGCGCGGGTCAATATCGGGATCTATCGAGAGAATACGCGAGGCATGGTGAATGCTCTTCTGATACTCCGTCAGGGTGAATGCCCGTTCGGGCCTGCCGGCGGCGGTAGCCAGGAGATCAAAGCCTTGGCAGTGCGGCGCGGCGAAACCGATGATCTTGGCTAGGGTTGGGAATATGTCATGAGTCTGAGTGGGGCCGTTCACGCGCGTGCCCGCTGGAATACCCGCGGGCCAGCGAACTACCAAGGGCGTTTTGATGAGTTCTTCATAGGCGCACAAATGATGGGCGAAGTGGTCATGGAGGCTCTTGTTGCGATGCTCGCCGCGCATGTCGCCGTGGTCGCTCATCACAATAAAGATCGTGCGGTCCAGGGCGCCCTTCCTCCGCATGAAATCGGCCAGGACGCCGACGTGGCTGTCCGCCGAGGCGGTTTCGGCGTCATACATGTGGGCGAGAACTTCGTAGGCCCGCGGGGGAAGCTGAAGTTCGCGACGGAATATCTTCGCCGGGTTGAAATCATAGGCGGTCATCTCGTCGTCGCTTACATAGGGCAGCGTAAATTGCTCCTTGAACGGCGAGACGGGATGAAGGGGCAGATGCGGATCCATGATCTGTATGTATAAGAAGAACGGCGTCCGATCGGACAGGGCGCTTCGCTCGATCCAATGCATCGCGTCGTGGACGCGGGCGCGGGAGACCTGATGGCAGTCGGGGCCAATGCGGTTGGCGTCGCCGACGGGCATGTGCGTTTCGCGAAATCCCTTGCCGGACATTTGAGCGAAGTGGTTGCCAAAGAAGGCCGCGGTCCGATAGCCGAGGGCCGAAAGAACGTCGGCGATGGTCGGGGCTTCGCAGCGGAAATGATCATTTCGCGCGCCGGCGCCGTCGCTGTGGACGTGCAAGCCGGTCATCATCGAGGCGACCGAGGGAAGAGTCCAGATGGCGGGCGAGATATTGTCTAGGAACACCGCGCCTTCCTGGGCGAGGCGGTCGATATGGGGCGT
>JAPLSS010000099.1:0-9209 GCA_026398515.1 Candidatus Sumerlaeota bacterium
CGGCTGGAGGAATCCGAAGTTCGGAGACTACACCGCATCTTCTGGAACCAAGGGCTGGCAACTCTTCTCGTGCTGGTCCTGCCCACGGAGGTTCGAGTCTACACGGGTCTAGTCAGACCAGCGCGCGTAGACGAGGAGCCTGATAGCGACAACCGGCTTGTGATGATCCTTGATCGAACGACGCAGGCCCTGGAACTGCGGCGATTGCTCCATCAAGTGGAGACGGGGGTAATCTATGAGGATGATGAATACGCCCCCTCGTTTCAGTCCAATCAAGCCGTTGATCAGTACATGCTGGAGAACCTCCAAGGAGCTCGCGACCAGCTGAGAGACTCACCCGGCAACCTGGGATTCCCTTTTATTCACGCGCTCCTCGGCAGAGTCATCTTCACGTGCTACCTCAGGGATCGGAAGATCATTAATGGTTCGTTTTTTGAGGCGGCCGGCGCTCCAGGCGCCACATCCCTTCGCGAATTGCTGACCCGCGACGATTGGCGCTCAGCCCGAGACAGGCTCTACAAACTCTTTGACAACCTCCAGCAGGTATTCAATGGAAGCATGTTTGAGAAGCCGACCGCTGAGGAACGCGCGGCGGTTCATAAAGACCACATTGAAATACTTCGTCGCTTCTTGTGCGGAGAGCGCATGGTGTCTGCGCAACGCGAGCTCTTCGATTGGCCGTACGATTTCAGCGTGATTCCCATTGAAACCATCAGCGCCATCTATGAGAGCTTCATTGCCGCGGAGGATGCCGAGGAACAGCAACAGAGCGGGGCTTTCTACACTCCGAAGCATCTTGCCGAGATGGTCGTCGACGTTGCCCTCGAGGACTGGCTGGCCAAAGGCGAGTCGCTTCTGGACAAGACATTCCTCGATCCCTCGTGCGGCTCCGGGATCTTCCTGGTCATTCTCTTCAATCGGCTTGCCGAGGAGTGGCGACGCCGCAACTCTGGAAGCCGGAATCTCAATCGGGCGGCTGCCCTCATGCGGCTTCTCCAGGGGCGCCTACGCGGAATTGACCGCAACCCGACCGCCTGCCGCATCGCGTGCTTCAGCCTCTATCTCGCGTTTCTTGACCAGCTCGACCCTCGAGACATCCAGCAGTTGGGCGGCAGCGGCAGGAAGGTTCTTCCACCGCTGCTTTCCTCGGAAGAGTCCGCCCAAGATGGTTCGGCGCCCGACGTGATTCGCGTAGGCGATTTCTTCGAGTGTCCGCCTGACCAGTCTGGCGGATATGATCTCGTGATCGGAAATCCACCGTGGGTCGGCAGAAGCCGCGGGCGCACAGAGAAGGCCAAAGAGAAGTCCAGAGAGTACAGCAGAAAGGCGGAAGAGTGGTGTTTGAGCCGATCCAACCCGTTCCTTGCTCTTGCCCCGCGGGGTGGCAAACGCCTGGACTATTTCCTGCCGCAGAAGCAGTTGGCCCATGCCTTCGCGTGGAAGGCGCCGCTGCATGTGCGCAAGGAAGGCGTGGTTTGCCTGTTGCTGCCCTCGAAGGTCTTCCTCAACCGGACGGACCGATTCCAGGCGCTTTGGTTCTCTCAAGTCCACGTCGAGAAGATCATTCAACTCTCTGACTGGAGATTCATTCTTTTCGAGAACGCCATCTGCCCGGCGACGATTGTCCGTTTTCGCCCCGCCCCGCCACCGGATCGTGATTGGGAAATCGAGTACTAGACACCCAAGGCATCGCGAGTGGATCCACGACGCGGCGTGATTCCCATTCTCCCTGAAGACCAGAAGCGCGTGAGGCTTGCAGAGTTGCTTTGGGCGGTCGACGATAAATCGGCGCCAGTTGTTTGGAAGAAGCGGCTTTGGGGCACGCCCCGAGATTTGGAGTTCCTGAGCCGTCTGATGGAGATGCCTGCTTTGGGCAAAATCGCTGGTAAACCTAAGGAGAAAAAGCGCTGGCTTGAAGGACAGGGGATCCAACCGCGTGTCCCAAGCACGCTGAAGCCTGAAGACTCTTGGTGGAAGACTGACCGTCTGTTTCTAGATGCAGCGAGCCGCCTAGCAGATCTCGTCTTGATTGAGGCGGACTGCGAAACCGTGCGTGATCGCTTTCCCGAGGCTCATCGCTCTAGAGACCCTCGTATCTTCGAACCCCCTCTGGTCGTCTTCAGCCAGGGCTTCACCAAGGTTGCTTTCTGTGATTTCCCCGTCCTGTTCCGGCATTCTCTCCAATCGATTTCCGGGCCACAGGAGGATTGGGACCTGCTCGCGTTTCTCGCCGCGGCGCTCACCTCGGATTTGGCGCGGTATTTTCTATTCCACACCGCCGCCAACTGGGGAACGGAGCGAGATAAGGTCCTCCTTCATGAAATACTGAGATTGCCATTTCCGCTGCCGGAACAGACCGCCGATCCGAAGGGGGCCAAGCAGGTTGTCCGTCGTGTCGCCGATATCATCCGCGAACTGAAAGGCACCGTTTCCGCAAACTCACTGAAACGCCCCAGGCTGGTGGACGATGCGAAGGATCGGATCCGACCGTTGGTATACGAGTACTACAACGTGTCGAAGCATGAACGCATGCTTATCGAAGACACGTTGGGAATCTTCGAACCCAGTTCAACGCCGAACTCCCTGATTTCGAAAATAGCGACACTTTCTAGGCCAGACCCGAAGCGCCGGCAGGCCTACGCCAACCTGCTGTGCGAAGTCCTGAACAAATGGGCAAGTCGCGGCCCATACCGAGTAAGCGCCACGGCCAGAGTCTCCACTCGTCTTGGGCTTTCCATAGTGACGCTAACGAAAGGAGTGCGGCATAAGCCATTCGACGAATTTGGGACGACAGAGGACGTCGAAGCAATCCTGCGTCGGCTTTGGCCCGTTCTATCCGACCAAACCGGGGCTTTCACACGCCTACGCGGGTTGAAGGTCTTCGACGAACAAGAGCCCCAAATCCATATCCTGAAACCCCTTGCTTTGCGCCATTGGACCCGAACCGCGGCCCTGAATGACGCCGACGAAATCGCGACGGCCATCCTCGCGGCGAAGGAAGACGCGTAGATGGCTCCAACCGGCGATGCGAGGATGTTCGCGGATTTCTTCCCGGATGATCTGATTCCGGAGATCATCGATCTCGTCTTGCGATCTTGGCGCTCGTTTCAAAGACCTCGTCCGGACGAGGAGGAAGTGCCGATTACGCGGCGATTCAGGGAGGTGTTGGTCCGCGAGAAGAATCGGGCCGATCTTCCCTTCACGGTGTGGCGTGAGTCTTCCGAGCCGGCTGATCCCGTCATAGGGCGTGAGACTGGAAGAATCGACATTGTTTTTCTGCATGGCTATCGGGAGGGTGTTTATTTCGCGTTCGAATGCAAGCGGCTGAACGTTCGCTTTCCCTCCGGGTTCTCTTCTCAGGCGGCCGAGTACGTGGGAATCGATGGGATGATGTGCTTCATCACCGAAAAATACGCCCGAGGACTCCGCCACGCGGGAATGATCGGCTATGTCATGGATGGCGACGTGGCCGCGGCCCTCCGGGCTCTCACAAAAGCGATTGTCAAGAAGGCGCGCGACCTTTGCATGTCTGCCCGCTCCTGCCTTGAACCGTGCGCCATCCGCGGTGATGACCGCGTCAAGGAAACGACCCACTCGCTGCCCGGGCGGAAACTGACCCTCTATCACATTCTGCTGTCCGTGTGACATCGCCAAAGACCTTGGGATTCGTCGGCTCTCTGGTCTCCGCGCTACGGATTCACTCCCGTCCGCCGGAGCGAAACCACTATGCCCGGCGCGCCCGCTTTCTTGTCGCGGCGGCGCCCGGCTCGCCCTTCGCGCGGCTGGCGGCTCCCGCTCCCCAGCAGGAAACGGCGCAAAGCGTCAGCGCGATCGCCATGGCCCATGGGGTTCTTATCTGCGGTTCCTTTGACGGATTCGTCGACGCGCCCGGCAACCGCCCGAACCGGCGGCAAGTGGCGGACTGCTACGAACATGGGGAGTATGGAGTCCCGCCTTCAGGCGGAATGTCTGGCTGCCATTATCGTTCCGATTCGCGCCATTCCGCCTGAAGCGAAACCCTACTCCAGCCCATACTCCTCCATCTTCCGATACAGCGTCTTTCGTCCGATGCCTAGCAACCGCGCGGTTTGCGCGCGGTTGCCTTCGGCCTGCCGCAGCGTGGCGCGGATCAGTTCGCGCTCGGCGTCGCACAAGGTCGAGCCGACCGGCAGCGAAACACACTGGCGCTCCGGCTCGGACTGGCGGATCTCCGGCGGAAGGTTGCGAACGGAGATCTCGCCGCCGACGGACATGACCACCATGCCCTCAATGACGTTGCGGAGTTGGCGGACGTTTCCCGGCCAGTCGAAGTTTTGCAGCAGCGCCAAGGCCTTCGGCGTGAAGCGCAGCGGCCCCTTGCCGTTCTCCTCGCGGAACTCCTTGAGGAAGGCGTGCGCCAGGAGCGGGATGTCCTCCCGCCGTTCGCGCAGCGGCGGCATCTTGATGCGCACGACGTTTAAGCGATAATACAGGTCTTCGCGCAAGCGGCCCGACCGAACCGATTCCTCGATGTCGCGGTTGCTGGCCGCCAGGATGCGCACGTCGACGCGCAGCGGGCGCGTGCCGCCGACGCGGACGACCTCGTGCTCCTGAAGAACGCGCAGCAGTTTGATCTGAAAGTCCGCCGACGTCTCGGTGATCTCGTCGAGGAACAGCGTCCCGCCGTCGGCCAGTTCGAAACTGCCGGGCTTCGTCTTGATCGCGTGGGTGAAGGCGCCCCGCTCGTGGCCGAACAGCTCGCTCTCCAGGAGCGTCGGGGTGAGCGCGCCGCAGTTGATCTTGACGAATGGGCTGCCCCGCCGCGGGGAGTTGAAGTGGATGGCGCTGGCGATCAGCTCCTTGCCCGTGCCGCTTTCGCCGCTGATCAGGACGCTGGAGCGCGCGGGCGCCACAAGGCGGACCCGCTTGAACACCGCAACCATCGCCGCCGAGGAGCCGATGATGTTGTCGAAGCCGTAACGCACGTCGATCTCTTCGCGCAACGCCTGGTTCTCGCGGCGCATCCGGCGGTCGGCGAAGACGCGGTCGACCAGCAGGCGCAGCTCCTCCGGGTTGACCGGCTTCATCAGGTAGTCGCGCGCCTCCATTTTCATGGCGTCGACGGCGGTCTCGACGGTGGCGTGGGCGGTCAGCACCACGACCTCGGTCTCCGGCGACTCGCGGCGTGCGCGCTTGAGCAGTTCGATGCCGTCGAGTTTGGGCATCTTCAGGTCGGTGATCAGCAGGTCGACCTCGCGCTCGCGCAGGAATTCCAAGGCGGCCTGGCCGTCGGCGGCCAGCAGGATTTCCTGGGCCTTGTCTTCGAGCGTCCACTTCAGCCCCTCGCGGGTGTTGCGCTCGTCTTCGGCGATGAGAATGACGGGGTTCATGGGCTCTTCCGTTGATGGGAGCCACGGACGGACACGGACAAGCGCGGACGGACGTGGACAGCCGCTGATTGTCCGCTCGCGCAGGGCGTCTGTGTCCGTCCGTGTTGGTCCGTGTTGGTCCGTGTTCGTCCCTGGTTCACGTTTGCCCGCCGGTCCTCTCTGGCAGCAGTTGGCGCGGCTGCGGACCGAGCGGCAGCGCGATGCGCACGATGGTCCCTTCGCCCGCGTCGCTGTGAATCGTGACGAAGCCGCGATGATCGGCGATGATCCGGTGCACAATCATCAGCCCCAGCCCGGTGCCGTAGAACTTCGAGGTCACGTACGGCTCAAAGACCCGCTGAATCTGCTCGCGCGAGATGCCGCAGCCGTTGTCGCGGAACTGAACCTGAATGGCGTCCGGCGCCTGCCGCGAGCGGATCTGAATCCGCCCGTGATCATGGTCGATGGCCTCGATGGCGTTCTTGACGATGTTCCGGAACGCCTGGAGCAGTTGCGCTTCGTCGATGCGCGACGGCGAAATGTCGGCGTCCAGCTCCAGGTCGACCTGGATGCCGCGCTGGGCTGCCTCGGCTTCCATGAGCTGAGCGAGGCGGCGCAACGCCTCGTTCACGCTTTTCATTTCGAACTGCGGCTTCGACGGGCGCGCCGCCTGCAGGAAATCGTCGACGATGCGGCTGAGGCGCTCCGTTTCTTCGATGACGACCTCCGCCGAACGGCGCAGGCGCTCGCCCTCCTCGCCTTTGCCTTCTACGCCGCCGCGCTCGAGCATCCTCCTCAGCAAGTGCGCGTGAAGGCCGAGCGAGTTGAGCGGGTTTTTGATCTCGTGGGCGACTCCGGCGGTCAGCGTGGCCAGCGAAGCCAGACGCTCGGTCCGAATCCGTTGCTCCTCCTCGCGGCGGCGGATGGTCAGGTCTTGGAGCAGCGTGACGATGGACGCCAGGGCGCCGGAGTCGTCGCGCACGGGAATCAGCGTGACGTTGAAAATGCGCTCGTCGGGCCGGTGGATGGCGGCCTCCTGGCTGTGGATGCGCTGGCGTTGCGGATCGTAAGCGCGAAGGATGTCGTGCAACTCGCCGTCGGGGATGCATTCCAAGAGGGCCGTCCCGACGACGCGGCGGCGCGCGCCGATCCCCAACAGCGCCCGGGCCGCGCGGTTGATGAACAGCACGCGGCCCTCCGGGTCGGTCACCAGCACGCCCTCGAGCAGGTGGTCGAGGATGCCCTCGAAGAACGCCTTGCTCTTCTGCAGGCGAAAGAGAAACGCCTCGATCTCCTCGCGGCTGATCTTGTCGAGTTTCTCGAGGAATTTCCCGGCGAAGGTTCGGGCACTCGCGACCGAAGGCATCGGACCGATCCGACCTGTAAAATGTCCCTGTTAGGAACGCTGATTTTGAGAGGCATTGTGTCAGAATGCAACACTTTTTAACGTTCGGAATGACGGCTTTAGCCGTTGTCGTTCAAGCCCTTGTCGTTCAAGCCGTTGTCGTTTGAGCCATTGCCGTTTTAGGCATTGCCGTTCTGCGTTTCAAACGCCTAAAGGCGTCACTCCAAACTCTCGTCTATCCTCTTCTTATACTACGCCGCGCGGCGAAGTGGGCGAGGACCTTGTCGAGCGGCCAGTCATTGACGATGTCGATCGCGGGCGAGCCGAACTCGCGCAACGCCCGGCGCGTCGAATCATCGCGGCCGAATTCCGCCCACGTGTGGCCGTCGCTGTTGACGGCGAACAGCGCCCCGTGCTTGGCCCCCAGCGCGAGAAGCTCGCGCATCTTCTCCAGGTCCGTCTTGCCTAAAACGAGATTCGCGTCGTTGATTTCCAGGATCACGCCCTTGTCCGCGGCGGCGGGAACGACGCGCTCCAGATTGAGCGGGTAGGCGCGGATGTCGGGATGGCTGATCATGTCGAAGGCCGGGCCGCTTTCCAGGATGTTCAGCACCGCCCGCGTGTTGTCCTCCAGGCCCTTCCCGCCGAAGGACGGATGCAGGCCGGCGAGCAGAATGTCGATGCGCTCCAGGAGGCTGCGCGGGACGTCGTCATGGCCGTCGGCGTCGAGCACGTTGGCCTCAAGCCCTTTGAGCAGCCGCACCCCGTCGAACTCATGCGGCACGCGCGCGTCCTGGAAGAACGTGCCGCGGACCGTTCCGCCCTGCGCCGGCCCGTGGTCGGTGATGGCGATCAACTCCATGCCGCGGCCCCGCGCGATATTGAGGACCTCCAACAACGTATGCTGCCCGCACTTGCTGTTGAGCGTGTGGGTGTGCAAATCGATTTTCAACACAACTAAGCATCCTTTCTTTACGCGGCTCGTCGCGCGGCCCGTCAACTTCGCAGCGCCACATTCATCAGAAGACTTGCCGGAATGCAAGGATTGCCTGGTGCCTCCGCGGATCCGGGGCGACGGCTTTGAGGCGAAATAACGAGGGGGCAGAATCATGACCGCAAGAAACCGCCTTTCATCATTCCGCCCCCCGTGATTCTGCCTTCTTCTTTTGCCTTTTCTACATGCCTTCCTTTTCCCACAATGCCTCTATGACTCCTGAACGGCGCCTTCCCGCCACCGAACGAACGCACCCCTTGACGGCCAACCTCGATCTCGCCGCGCCGGGCGAAATCGTCGCACTGCTGCGCCGCGCGGCGTTGGAGATCTTTGACGGCGGTCCGGCGGGGGAACCGGCGTTGCGAGACGAGCGGTTTGCAGAGGGAATCGAGAGGCT
The DNA here is from genome assembly GCA_026398515.1 of Candidatus Sumerlaeota bacterium. Taxonomy (GTDB): domain Bacteria; phylum Sumerlaeota; class Sumerlaeia; order JAPLSS01; family JAPLSS01; genus JAPLSS01. Next base: position 8,085 of record JAPLSS010000099.1, read on the forward strand.
GGGGCGCTGGATGGCCCAGGCATGGGCGGCGCGGCCCCCGAGGCTCGTCCTCATCACAGGGGCCGGGACCAGCGGACGGCTGGCGGGATTCCTGGCCGCGCGGTTCAACGCGGTTCTTTCCCGCGCGGGGTTGTTCCCGTGCTTCCGCGCGGACATGGCGGGAGGGCCGGAGGCGTTTTTCCGTTCCATTGAAGGCGCGGAGGACGACGGGCCGGCGGGCGCGGAACGTTGGCGTATGGAGTCCCGCCTTCAGGCGGAATCTTCCATCGCCCGTTTCGAATCGATGCGCGGCATTCCGCCTGAAGGCGGGACTCCATACCTGCCAATCGGGCTGACCATCGGCGTGACGTGCGGCCTATCGGCGCCGTACGTGGCGGGCATGCTGGACGCGGCGCTCGACGGGCGCGGCTGCCGCGCGGCGATCCTCGGGTTTGTTGCGCCGCAACAGGCGCGCTCGTCGCCGGCGTTGGCGGACGGGCGTTCGGTGCGCGACGTGGTGGAGCGATTGGCTTCTTCGCCGCGCGGCCTGGTCCTGACCACCGAACTGGGCCCGGAGCCATTGACCGGCTCGACGCGCATGAAGGGCGGCGCCGCGACGATCGCCGCCCTGTGCGCCGCGTTTCTATCCGCTCTCGGGCGCGCTTCGATCACACGGACGCTTTCGCGCATGCGCCGGGCCATCGAAGCGACGGAAACCATCGACTCAACGCTGGCCCGCCTCGTCGAAGCCGGAGGGCGAACGCTGCGCCACGGCGGACGCATCGCTTACCTGGGCCGCGGAGGCGCCGGGCTGCTCGGCGTGATCGACGCCTCGGAATGCACGCCCACCTTCGGCGACGATCCGCGGACCGTGCGCGGGTTCTGCTTCCCCGGCGGCGTTGGCGGCCTCGCCCCCCTTCTCGCCCCCGACGGACTCCTCGCCGGCCGCACCGAACTGGCGCGCCCCGCTTCCGGCGAAGTGTTCCGCGAGATGATGGAAGAGGCCTTGCATTCTCCATGGCTTGCAGTCCAACTCCAAAATGAAGCCGAAGTATGGAGTCCCGCCTTCAGGTGGAATGCCGCGAATCGCATTCAGGCCGGCCATCGAGCATTCCGCCTGAAGGCGGGACTCCATACTCCCGATTT
>JAPLSS010000099.1:9247-11482 GCA_026398515.1 Candidatus Sumerlaeota bacterium
ATTCCGCCTGAAGGCGGGACTCCATACCCCCATGACCGGCCCTTTGCGCTCGTCCCTGGATCGATGGGCCTGGGAATTAGCCGTCAAGACGTGCCTCAACACCTTCACCACCGGGGCGCACGTGCTCGCGGGCAAGGTTTACGGGAACCGCATGATCGACGTGCGGATCAGCAATACGAAACTGTTGCACCGGGCCGCGCGGATCGTGGCCGAGCTGGCGCGAGTCTCATCGACAGAGGCGCGCCGCGCCTTGCTGACGGCCATTCACGGCGCTTCCGTAGACGCGACGAGAGAAAACCCTGCCGCCGATCGCGGCCACGTGGCGGAGGCCGCGGGGCGCTCCGGGATCGTCGCCCGCGCGATCCTGCTGGCTTGCGGCTTCTCGCTGGCGGAAGCGGACCGGCGCATGGCCGAGGAGCCGATTGTGCGGCGGGTGATCGCAACCCTCCGGATGGATGTTGGCTAGGCCTAGTCCATATTCCTGACCAAGCCAGGTGCTAATAACAACTAAAAGGATTTGCGAGATCGGCGAGGCAGTCCGTCACAATCCGGCGCCGGCGCCCGCCGCGCCCCGGCCCAAAGCAATCAGCGATCAGCCCCGAAAGCCAAAGGCTGATCGCTGATCGCCAAACGACCTATAGGACTTACAGGACTTATCCGGCCCCCCAAAACCTTACAGCTTGGAGCCCATCAGGACCGCCAGGTCGATGCAGCGGTTCGAATAGCCCCACTCGTTGTCGTACCAACTGAGGACCTTGACGAAGTTCCCGTCGACCACGCGCGTGTACTCGGAATCGAGCACCGAAGACAGCGCGCAGTGGTTGAAGTCCCTCGAGACGAGCGGCTCGTCGCTGACGCCCAGGATGCCCTTGAGCGCCCCATTGGCGGCGTCGCGGCACGCTTGGTTGACGCTGTCCACCGTGACCGGCTTGCCGACTTCAACCGTCAGGTCGACGACCGAGACGTTGGGGGTCGGGACGCGGATGGCAAAGCCGTCGAGCTTGCCCTTCAACTCCGGTAGGACTTCGCCGATGGCCGAGGCGGCGCCGGTGGTGCTGGGGATCATGGACACGGCCGCCGCGCGCGCCCGGCGCAGGTCCTTGTGCGGAAAGTCGAGCAGCTGCTGGTCGTTGGTATACGAGTGGATGGTCGTCATCAGGCCGCGCTTGATGCCGAAGGCGGTATGCAGAACCTTGACGATCGGCGCCAGGCAGTTCGTGGTGCACGAGGCGTTGGAGACGACCACGTGCGTCTTGGGATCGTAGGTCTTTTCATTGACGCCCATGACCAGCGTCGCGTCGACGCCTTTGCCCGGGGCCGACAGGATGACCTTCTTGGCGCCGCCCTGCGCCACGTGGGCGATGGCGTCTTCCTTGCCGCGGAATCGGCCGGTGGACTCGATGACGATGTCGACCTTGTTGGCGCCCCACGGCAATTTGGCCGGGTCCTTTTCGCTGACCATTTTGATCGTCTTGCCGCCGACCGCGATGCCGCCCTCGACGACCTTCACGTCCTCGGGCAGCGTGCCGTGGACCGAGTCGTACTTCAGCAGGTGGGCCATGGTGGCGACGTCGCCCAGGTCGTTGGCCATCACAAACTCGACGTTGGGGTTGTTCATGCCGGCCCGAAAGACCAGGCGGCCGATGCGGCCAAATCCGTTGATTCCGATGCGCACTGGCATGGCGTAAAATCCTCCATCTAGGCGGGGTGTGGGTTATGCGGGCGTAAATTCCGGCGGCAGGCGACGGGTGTCAAGGGTTTCCGAGGGATTTTTCGCGGCGGAGCGGCGTAGGCTTTCCAGCCTGCGCGCTTTAGAGGCCAGACTCCTTAGCGCGCAGGCTGGAAAGCCTACGCCACCAACAACGCCCGCATCCTCCCTTGACATTTCCCCTTCATCCGCCCATGAAAGCCGACATCCGAGATTCATGGTCATCCATTCCGCCGAGGGAGTTTTCCTGTCATGCCCAAGCACACGTTCCATCTGAAGTACGCCCCGCATTTCGGCTCGTTCAAGGAACTGGCCGGGCCGGACCCCATCGACCAGCTGAAATTCATCGCCGACCAGGGCTTCACCGCCTTCGAGGAAAACGGGCTGGGGACTCGGCCGGTCGGGGAGCAGGAGAAGATCGCCGCCGAGATGCAGCGCCTCGGCCTGCAAATGGGGGTCTTCAGCGCTTCGAAGTTGATGGGGCAGCCGAATTTCGTCTCCGCCGCCGACGACGTGCGCCAGAACAT
>JAPLSS010000600.1 GCA_026398515.1 Candidatus Sumerlaeota bacterium
TGGCCGGCATTCCCGTCGACCGCACCCGCATCATCGCCATCATCATCTCGACGGTCCTCGCGTGCTACGGCCAGATCATTTTCCTCCAGAACATGGGCAACGTGGCCACCTACAACGCGCATGACCAGACCAGCTTCTTCGCTGTGGCCGCCATCCTCGTGGGCGGCGCCTCGGTCAGGAAGGCGACGATTCCGAACGTCTTCATCGGCGTCGTCCTGCTGCACCTGCTGTTCGTCGTTTCCCCCCGCGCCGGGCAGAACCTTTTCGACCGCGGCATCGATTTCGATTTCATCGACGACGAATCGCTCGTCCGCGCCCGCATCGAGGAGCGCGAACTGCGCGTCTCCGGCGAGCGTTACCGCGTCCTCGTCCTCCCCGCCATGTCGGCGATTCGCCAGGCCACGCTGGACCAGGCGCTCAAGTTTTATCGCGCGGGCGGCATCGTCGTGGCGCTGGGCGACCTGCCCGAGGCCAGCGACCGCGCCGGCCGCGAGGATAGGGAACTCGACGCGGCGGTCAAGGAGATCTTCGGCCTGACCGCGGTGGAGGCGCGCGGCGCCAGGACGGCCCCGATGCAGCGCAGCGCCGCCTTCGGCTTCGGCCTGCTGGCCGCCAATTACGACCAGGTCGCCGCCGCCGTCGCCGAGGAATTCCCGCGCGATTTCACCGTCACCGATCCGCGCGCCGACGGCCAAAAAATCACCCCGCACGTCCTGCACCGCGCCATCGGCAATCGCGATGTTTACATGATCACCCAGGTTCCACGGGGTTACGAATGCTTCTTCCGCGCCCAGGGCAAGGCCGAGCTGTGGGACTTCTGGACCGGCGCGACCCGGCCGCTTCCGATCGCCTTCGCCTCCGCTGAAGGCACGCAGCTGCACATGCCGCTGGGCGAGACCGAGGCCCAGCTCATCGTCTTCTCGCCCGGCAAACCCGTCCTAGAACCCAGGAAAGACGCGAATAAACCCGCGGCGACGTCAACCACCCTGGCCCTGGACGGCCCCTGGGAATTCGAGCTGGTCCCCACGCTCGACAATCGCTTCGGCGACTTCCGCCTGCCCGCGACCGACGCCAACAAAATCATCGGGCCCGAAGCCCGCCGCTTCGCTTATTGCGCCATAACTTCCCAATCTGAAAATGAATTTCCATCAATCCGCAATCCGCAATCCGCAATCGATAATTCTTCAATCCGCAATCCGCAATCCGCAATCCGCAATTCCACCGGGACTTATTCCTACGCCCCGCATTTTTACAAGCTCGGCCCGCTGCCCGCCCTTGCCGAAACCGAGGAACTCGCCGCGGCGCTGAAGGCCGATATCGATACCGTCCGGCGCGGCCCGGCCGCTCCCGTCGTCGTCCGCTCGCGTCCCTACGCCTGGGAACCCTACGAATTTTCGATGCGCGAGGGCGTCTGGAACGAACCCGGCCATCAGGGCTATCACGGCCTGAAGGAAAACGTCTCGGACGACTTCATCATGTTGGGCCGCAAGACCGCGTCGGTCGCCCGGCGCAACGACGTCGAATTCACCCCCGAACCCGGTGGCACGCGCTATTATCTGTGGACGCGCGTTTACACCGAGCGCGCCTGCCCGGCCCACATCCTGAGCGGCGAATACAAGCCCGCCGCGCTGTGGATTGATGGAAAACGCTGCCCCAACCTCGCCGCTCCGTTCGAGATCCCGGCCGGCGGCGCGCCACTGCTGCTGCGCTACGACGCGCCCGGCCGCGGCCATTTTCTCATCCAGGCCGACGGCGCGCCGCCCGCGTCCACCACGGCTCCGCTCGCGATGCGCTGGGACAGGCTCCCGGGCGTGCTGCGTTTCGATCCGGCCGCCGCGCGCCTCGGCGGTTATCGTTTCACCGCGCCGCCGGGACTGCGCGCGATGCGTTTCGTTGCCTTCGCCGGCGGCGTGCGCGCGTGGGTCGGTGGCCGGCCGGCGCAGGTCGCGCCGGGCGCGCGCCGCCCCGATGGCGCAACGGAATTCACCGTCACCGTCTCCGATCCAACCGCGCCCCCGGCCGTTGTGGCCCTGGTGCTCGAACACGTCCCCGGTTACCCCGGCGGCGCGGCTTTCCCCGAGCCCATCCGCTTGGAATGCGGCCCCGGCGCGCTGGACGCGGGCGACTGGTCCAAGGTCGGCGCGCTGGAGTGCTACTCCGGCGGCGCGTGGTATCGCCGCACCGTGAACCTGACGCCCGAGCGCGCGCGCGGCCGCGCCGTGCTGAGCCTGGGCAAGGTGGTCTCCACCGCCGAGGTCCGCGTCAACGGCCAAAAGGCCGGCGTCCTTCTTTCCTCGCCCTGGACCCTCGACATCTCTTCATTCATCAAACCCGGCGCCAACCGCATCGAAATTCTCGTCTACAGCACGCTGGCGAATCATTACTCGACGATCCCGACGCGCTACCGCGGCGCGCTCACCGCCGGCCTGCTCGGCCCGGTCACCCTGGAGTGGCAAGTGGCATGTGA
>JAPLSS010000463.1 GCA_026398515.1 Candidatus Sumerlaeota bacterium
CGGGGAAGAAAAACCCTGGTTCATTGGCATCGCAGGCACCGGGTTCGGAAAGCGTCGCGCCGAGCTTGCCGCATCGTCCCCGAAGGGGGAAGCGTCCGAAAAGGCGCGGCCCGATTCATCGTCCAGGTTGAACACGGCCACGGCCCCTGGGGTCGGCGCGATCGACTCGGAGAAGAACCGCTGCTTCACCGCGCGATACGCCTCCATCGTGCCGTGATAGTCGAGATGGTCCTGCGTGATGTTCGTCAACACGCCGACGCGGAAGCGGATGCCCTCGATGCGCCGCTGGTCGATGGCGTGCGAAGAGACTTCCAGCGACACGGCGTCGACGCCGCGTTCGCGCATCCGCGCGAACATGGCGGCGTTCTGGCACGCCGAGGCGGTGGTGTTCGGGGCCGGGAGCGTCTCCTCGCCGATCCGATAGTGAATCGTGCCGAGCAGCGCCGTCGTGTGTCCGGCGGCGCGCAGGATCGACTCGATCAGCCACGCGGTCGTGGTCTTCCCATTCGTGCCGGTCACGCCGACGACGGTCATCGAATCGCTGGGGCGCCCGGCGAAGGCGTGCGCCAATTGGCCGAGCGCGCGCGGCGTGTCGGGCGCGACGATCCAGGGCGTTTGACAGTCGGCCGGCGCTTCCTGGGCCGCGACCACCGCGGCGGCCCCGGCCTGGATCGCCCGCGGCGCGAACCGCAGCCCGTCCACATGCGTCCCGCGCACCGCGACAAACAGCCAACCCGGCTGAACCTGCCGGCTGTCGTCGGTCACCCCGCGGATCTCCGGATCGGCGGCCGCGGCGTAACGCTCGATTCCCGCCTCTCGTAGAAGATCACTTAGTTTCATGGCAATTCCACAGTGGCGCGGGCTTTCCAGCCTGCGCGTTCAGGGACTCCGGGAAACGCAAGACACGCAGGCTGGAAAGCCTGCGCCACCTTCCCCTCGATCATTTCATTCCCTGGGAAGCCGCGCGTCCAGCCCTTAATGAAGGGCCGCCGCCGCCGCCACGCTGGAGTCCTGATCCGGCGATTCCTCTTCATCGCCTTGCTCGCGCGGCGCGAAGTAGATGGAGCACTCCTCGCCCGTCTGCACCGCCGCGTGAGGCGGGGGATTCTGGTCGAAAACGCATCCTTTTCCATAGAAGGAGACCTTTAACTCCACCCCGTCCGGCGCGCGCCGAAAGGCGTCCAGCGCCGAGCGCGCCTCCCGCATGCTCATGCCGGTCAGGTCCGGCATCCCGCCCTCCGCCCGGTCCGCCTTCGTGTCGGCGCGCGTTTCGGCGATTTCATCCGGCCGCGCTTCGGATTCCTTCTCTTTCGCCTGCTCGACAACGGAATCCCCGGGATCGCCTTCCATGGCGATGTCCTCCGGCGCGGCGGCCGGCGCGGCGGGCGCCTCCCCGGGCTTGTCCGGGGGAATGCCCAAAATACGGACCGCCTGTTCGGCCACCTGGCGGAACACCGGCGCCGCCGCGCGTCCGCCGGTGTAATCGTCGTTCGCCGGCGAGGGCTCATCGATCCAGCAATACACGACCAGCTGCGGATCGGAGGCGGGCAGGAATCCGACGAACGATCCGATATACTTCCGATCCTCGCCTTCCTTGGAGGGCTTCCTTGTCGTCCCCGTCTTGCCGGCCACCCGATAGCCTTCCACCGCGGCATCCTTGCCCGTGCCCTCGGCGACCACCGCTTCCATCATCTGGACCATGGTCCGGCACGTTTCCGGGGAGAATACGCGGCCTTGGCTTTGCGGCTCGAAGGATTCCACCGTCTCTCCCGTCGGCGCGATGATCTCCTGCGCCAGGCGGGGGGCCATCTTCTCGCCGCCGTTGGCGATCGCGCCGACGCACGCCGCCATCTGGACCGCGTTGACCGACAGCTCGTAGCCGAACGGGACCGACGTGCGCGTCAGAAAGCTCCACTGGTCCCGATCGGTCAAGTGTCCCATGGCTTCTCCCGGCAGGCGCAGGCCCGCGTTCTCCGTCAAGCGCAGTTCGCGGATTTTCGCATGGAACGCGGCCGGGTCGATCCGCAGCCCGACTTTGACCGCCGCGATGTTGCTGGAGTCGGCGAACGCCTCCAGCGCCGTGACCACTCCCATCGGGTGGAAGTCCGTGACGACGCGCTGCGACCGGCCCTCGCGGAAGCAATACGGGCCGCCCTCGCAATCGATGATCTCCTGGGGCGCGACCAGCCGGTTCTCCAGCGCCGTGGCGTAGGTGAAGATTTTCATCACCGATCCGGGCTCCACCACGTGCTCCACCGCCCGGTTCTGCATCGCCTCCGGTTGGCGCGTGCCGGGATCGTCGGGCGTGAACGAGGGATAGGAGGCCATCGCCAGCACGTCGCCGGTGCGCGGGTTCATAGCCACCAACGCGCCGCCCACCGCTTTCAACTCCTCGATGCGCCGCGCCAGCGCCGTCTCGGCGAAATACTGGATCTCGGAATCGAGCGTCAAGCGCAGCGAATTTCCATAGGAAGCCAGCTCCATTTCCTTGGAGACCGGCTCGATGATCCGGCCCCATTGGTTCACGCGCAGGCGCGCCTGGATTTCCTTGCCGCGCAGATCCTCGTCGTAGGCGGCCTCCAGTCCGGCGGCCCCATCGTTCTCGTTTTGCTTCTTGTCCGTCGTGCAAAAGCCGAGCAGGGGAGCGGCCAGGCTCCCCTTGGGATACAGGCGCTTGGCTTGCGCTCGAACTTGATGGCTCCATAGGGCGCCTGGATTCCTTTGCGTTTCAATCCCTCGAATCTCTCGTCCAGGACCTCCTGAATCTTCTGCGACTGATCCGCCGAAATCTTCACCGCCACCGCCGTGGGAGCGTCCTTCAGTCGGTCGACCAACTTCAGGCGCGGCTCCTCGATGGCTTCGGCGACGACCCGCGTGATCTCCCACTCGCTCTCCCGCAGTTTGGCCAGCTCCTTGGCCTTGGCCCTCTCGTCGAGTTTGTCGTTCTTTTCAACGGATTCGGCCTGGCCCTCGAACTGCGCCCGATGGAAGTACAGCGTGTCCAACACGGTGCTCGCGGCCAGGGTGTGGCCTTCGCGGTCCAGAATCGAACCCCGGTGCGGCGGCAGAGTGATGGCGGTGGTTCGCCGCTGGCGGACGATTTCCAGCCACTGGTCGTGCTGGAGGATCTGCACCTGATACAGCCGGTAGCCGATCAGGCCGAACAGGCCGGCGAACCCCAGCATCAACGCCCAGAGCCGCCAGCGATAGCCGCTGCCCAGTTTGATTTGCGAACGCACCGGAGGGACCATGGTCGGACTCCAAGAACTCCGAACCGGAAGAGGACAAAACGGCCGGTGGGCGAGGGATCGCCCCTCCACGCCACCGGCCGTTGTCCGCAGAAACAGATTGACCAGGCCGAAAACCAGTAGAAGGAGGGGGCCAGGGGGTCGGTGGCAGACTTCTACCGTGCCGTCTGACGGCTGCAGTAGGAGCGATCGCGAGAACGGGAGCGGGAGCTTCAGCGAATCCGCGGGAGCGAACTACCAACGGGTGCAGGAGCGGGAGCGCCAGCAAGAACGGGGGCCGTTGCACGTGATGGCCTGGTCAAAGCGCAATGTTCATGGATTGGGTGTGAATCGCGCCTCCTTGGGGCCTTCGCCCCGCAGCAAGTCGTCCTTCCAACGCGTATCCGCATCATGACTTCGACGGCGGGTCAATCCATCGAGCGCGAAAGGTCTCCCACAGCGTTTCCAGGGACTCCCGGCGTTTCGGGGCCGCGGTGGCCGCCACTTCCTGGCGCGCCGGCTTGGACGCCGTGGGCGCCTTGGCCTTGGGGGTCCCCTCGCGCCAGGCCGCCACTCTCTCAGGGTTCAGCCGCAGATGGTCGATCCGCCCCGGAGGGCATTGGACCATGTGGAGTTCCTCCACCGCCGTCTGCACCACTCGATCGCCGTTCTTCAGTTCCTCCAAATCCGAAATCAACTGATTGCGGCGGCTGATCCAGCGGTCTCGATCTTTCTGGAGCGCCCGGCTTTGCGCTCCCAGGTCCTCGATCGTGAATCGCAGCTGCACGTGGAGGAGCAGGAGCACCGTCACCGCCACCGTCAGCGCCACCAGCCCCATGACCGCCGTGGCGCGCAGGCGCCCGGGGCGATGCGTCTGGACCGCCGCCTGGGTCAGCAACGACATGATGGGTCAGCCTCCTACTACGGCGGCGTAGGTTTCGCCTCGCTTGAAGTCCGCGGAATCCGTCAATCTCAGGCAAGGCGCCGAAACTTAGGCCGCCGGGCCCAGTTTCTCCGCCACTCGCAACTTCGCGCTTCGCGCGCCCGCCGTGCGGGCGATCTCGTCCTCCGTCGGCGTGAGAGGCTTGCGGGTCAGGATTTTGATGCGCGGCGCCGGACGCCGCCCCGTGATGAAATTCCCTTCGCCCTGACCCGCCGCCTCTCGCAACAACCTTTTGACAATCCGGTCCTCGCCCGAATGAAACGTGATGATGGCGATGCGCCCGCCGGGCTTCAGCAGGTCGATGGCTTGAGGAATCCCGGCCTCGATCTCCTCAAATTCCCGATTCACGCGGATTCGCAGGGCCATAAAACACCTGGTGGCCGGGTGCGTCTCGGGCGGCCACGCCTTGCGCGGAATCGCCCGCTCGATCAGAGAGGCCAGTTGGCCGGCGGTCCGGATGGGCGCCCGCGCGCGTTCTTCCACGATCCGCCGCGCGATCCGCCGCGCCCAGCGCTCGTCCGCGCAGTCGCGGAACAGGCGCTCCAAGTCAACCTCCGACATCTCCGCCAGCAAATCGGCCGCCGTGGCCCCTTGGCTCACGTCATAGCGCATGTCCAGAAATTCGTCGGGCGATCGGAACGAGAACCCCCTTCCGGAAGAGATGAAATGCAACGCGCTCGCGCCGAGATCGAACAGGCTCCCGTCCAATTGTGCGATGGCCAGATCGCGGAGCAGTGACCGCAGATGGCGGTAGGAGCCCTCCACAAGAGCGAATCGGTCAGATGGGATCTGCAGGTCCAGGACCCGTTGCCGGGCCGTGGCGGCCATGTCTTTGTCACGTTCGATCCCAACGACGCGCGCGCCCGGACACGCCTCCAGCAAAGCGATGGCATGGCCCGCGGAGCCACACGTGCAGTCGGCGTAGATGCCGCCGGCGCGGGGCCGCAGGCTTTCCACAACCTCCTTGACCAACACCGAGGGATGATACCGCACCCGCCCGCCCCCCTCGGCTGGGAGAACTGGGGACGGGCTCGCTTTTCCGGCAGACGCTCTCAGGCATTTTTCGTTGTGATCGACCGGAGAAGCGCCCCCGTCCCCTTTTTTCCCGGCATCGGCGCGAAAATCCGTTGCGCCCGCACCGCCGGTTGTGCCACACTGATAAGTTGCGGTTATCTCCTCCCGCGCGGGGAGGGCAGCCAGATCAATGAGCCAGCGCGTCTTGCGCCGACTCCGACAAGTTCTCCAACGTCTTCCGGGTGAAATCGGACCACGCCTTGCGGTCCCAGATCTCAAAATGCTTCTTCATCCCGACCACCGTGACTTCTTTCTTGATCGCGAACATGTCGAGCAACTGCTGCGGGACGCGGACCCGGTTGTTGCCGTCGAGCGAAACCTGGAAACTGAAAGCCGGCGTCAGCGTCTGCAACCGGCGGCTGCTGGCGTCCAGCGCCGGCAGCGAGTCGATGCTCTCCATCCAGCGCACCCACTCCTTGACCGGCAGCATCGCCACGGTCTTGTTCAGCGAGATGGTGGCGATCAGGTCTCCTTGCTCTGCTTCGGGCAGGCTGTTCAGGACCTTCACGAACGAAGCAGGCGTGGTCATTCTCCCCTTGTCGTCCAAGGTCATGTCGAAGTTGCCGGTGAACCCGAGCTGTCCGACGTAGTCGACCATTCCGCGTCAAGTCTAAAGATGAAGGGAGATCCCTGATCAACCACTTTTTCCCACTTGTCATGCATACGCTCCCACATATCCCCACACGTTGTCAAGAGAGTTCCACCGCTTTTTGATCGAAAAAAACGCATTCCCCCGGGGCAAACCATTACATCTTGCTGTCTTTTCGCCAAGGCATACAATATCTTGCACCTGTCCGGCTTCGGTGCCGCTGAATGAAATCCAGTAACGCCGCGCGCGCGATCCCCCACTTCCCTACACTTCTCGCGGAAAGACTATCGGAACAGACGCATTTCGCTTCCAAGCGGGGACGAGACGAGCGCCAGCGACCTGTAGTGAGCCTGCCGAACCAGTCGAGTCTGGCCTCCTCCCATTCCGCGGCGCACGAATCGCTATCGACTTTCGCTCGCGAAACTGGCAATTCTTTGGCCGCGGCGCCATTCCGCGTCGCGTCCACCTCGCAACGAGCCGTGCGCGCATGAAGCTTTCGGTGATTGTTCCGGTCTACAACGAACGGCGCACCATTGACGTGATCCTGGCCAAGGTGCGCGCGGTCGACGTTCCCAAGGAAATCATCGTCGTCGACGGCCACTCGATCGACGGCACGTTGGACATTCTCGCCGACGAAGAGAAGAAACCTGACACCGTGGTCATCCGCCAACCGCGCCGGATGGGCCGCGGCTCGGCGCTCAAGGAGGGCATCGCGCGCGCCACGGGCGACGTCGTCATCTTCCAGGACGCCGACCTCGAGCTGGACCCCGCCGACTATCCCGCGCTTCTGGCGCCCATTGAACAGGGGCGCGCCGTCGTCGTCTTCGGTTCACGCTTCATCAACGGCCCGCCGAAGATGAGTTTCCTGCAGTATTGGGGCAACCGTGCGATGAACGCCGCAGTCAACCTGCTCTATGGAACGCGGTTGACGGACGTGGAGACGTGCTACCAGGTCTTCCGCCGCGAGGCCGTCCGCGACATCCAGATTCGCAACAACGACTTCGCCTTCACCGTCGAGTTGACGGTCAAACTGATCCGGAAAGGCTATTCGATCCTGGAAATCCCGATCCGCTACGTGCCGCGCGGCCGCTCGCAGGGCAAGAAGATCTACTGGAGAGACGGCTTTGTCTCGCTGTGGACCCTGATCCGCTATCGCTTCTCCGAATAGAGAACGCCATCGAGCGGCGCAGGCTTTTCAGCCTGTGATCTCTGGCATTCCGCGCACTCCGGGCATTCACAGGCTGGAAAACCTGCGCCGCGCTCAGCTTCCATTGCGGAAGAACTCGTCGTACAGCGCGTTGACGGCCTTTTTTATGTCGTCGCTGCGGATGCCGAACATCATGTTGATCTCGGACGACCCCTGGTTCATCATCTCGATGTTCACGCCCGCCTTGGCCAGCGCCGTCGTGGCGCGCGACGCCAGGCCCACCGTGAAGCGCATGCCCTCGCCCACCACCGTCACCAGCGCGAACCCGTGCTCCACGTCCAGCCGGTCCGGGGCGAGCTCGGCGCGAATGCGCTCCAGCACGCCCTTTTCCGCCGCTTTCTTCAGATGCGTGGAATCCAGGATCACCGAGATCGAATCGATGCTCGACGGGCAATGTTCGTACGAAAGGCCGGCCTCCTCGATGATTTGAAGAAGGCGCCGGCCAAAGCCGACTTCGCGGTTCATCAGATACTTGCTTAGAAAAATCGAGCAGAACCCCAGGCTGGCGGCGATGCCCACGACTCTGCGCGACGGGGTTTCGCGCCGCGGCACGAGGCGCGTGCCCGGCGCTTCCGGGTTGTTGGTGTTGGCGATGCGCACCGGAATCTCGGCGCGGAAGACCGGCTCCAGCGCCTCATCGTGGAACACGCCGAACCCCGCGTAGGCCAACTCGCGCATCTCGGCGTAGGTCAGTTCCCCGATGGGCGCGGGCGAATCCACCAGCCGCGGGTCCGCCGCGTACACGGAATCGACGTCGGTGAAGTTCTCGTACAGGTCGGCCTCCATCGCCGCCGCCAGCACCGAGCCGGTGATGTCGGTGCCGCCGCGCGGGAAGGTCACCAGCGAGCCCGAGGGCGTGTAGCCGTAGAAGCCGGGGAACAGCAGCAGCCCCGGGCGGTCGCGCAGATGGCGCAGCCGCTCGTACGCCGCGGGCAGCACGCGGGCGTTGCCCGCCTCGTCGCTCAGGAGCATGCCC
>JAPLSS010000060.1 GCA_026398515.1 Candidatus Sumerlaeota bacterium
CCGCTCTCCGTCGCAGGTGTTCTATTGGGGCGGAGCGGTCGGGGCGTTCCTGACGCTGCCCGAAGGCATCGGGCTGGCGCGGGCGCTGGGGCCGGTCGGCGCCACGCTGCTCTTCTCCGGCCTGTTGCTGCTCGCGGCGACGCTGGTGGCGCAGTTCATGCTCCGCGATCTGTTTTCCAGCGTTCCGCGCATGCGCGAAGTTTGCGCCTCCTCGCGCGATTCGATCCGCCGCGTGTTCGCCGGGCTGAACGGGAATGGGGCCGCCAAGCCGGACAATGCCGCGGCCGAGCCGCCGTCGGGCCAATCGCGCCTGGCCGCGCTGGGGGGGGGTCTGTGGGATTTCCTGGTGGAACGGCCCGTGCAGGCCATCGACGACTGGCTATTCGAGCGGCCGCAGGGGCCGGGCGCCTCCGGAACGCCCACGCTGCGGATCCTCGACAAGACCGGGGCGACAACTCCGCCCGGCAAGCCGGAGTCGGCCCCGCTGCGATTCCAGCTGGACGAAGACGCCGCCCCGGCGCTCGTGGGACGCCGGGGCCGCCGCTCGCCGTCGCCGGATGATTTCCTCGAACCGGCCGCGCGCGTCTCCCGGCCCGGCGCGAAGCAGGAAGAGATGGAACTCTTCCCGCGCGAATACGAGATTCCGCCGCTGGACTTGCTCAATCCGCCGCCGAAAACGCGCGCCAAGATCTCCAACGAGGAGATTCTGGAGACCTCGGCGCGGCTCATCCAGACGCTGGCCGAGTTCAGCGTCGAGGCCCACGTGACCGAAGTGGTGCAGGGGCCGGTCGTCACACGCTTCGAACTGCAGCCGGCGCCGGGCGTGCGGGTCAATCGCATCGCCGCGCTGGAGCGCGAGATCGCCATGACCCTGCGCGCCGAGCACGTGCGCATCCTGGCGCCGATCCCGGGCAAGGCGGCCATCGGCGTCGAAGTCCCCAACAAGAAGACCAACGCCGTCTACCTGAGCGAGATCCTCATGGCCGACGGGTTCCAATCGCATTCCTCGCCGCTGGCCTTCGGCCTGGGCAAGGACATCACCGGCGAGCCGGTGGTGGCCGACTTGGCGGAGATGCCGCATCTCCTGATCGCCGGCGCCACGGGCGCGGGCAAGAGCGTCTCCGTCAACTCGATCATCCTGTCCATGCTCATGCGCATCACGCCCGACCAGGTCAAGTTCATCATGGTCGACCCGAAGCGCGTCGAGCTGTCGAACTACCAGGGCATCCCGCATCTGCTGGCGCCGGTCGTGGTCGACCCGCGCAAGGCCGCCGGGGCGCTGTCCTGGGTCGTGCAGCGCATGGAGCAGCGCTACCGGCAGCTGGAGCAACTGCACGTGCGCAACATCGCGGCCTACAACACGGTCGTGCGCGACGCCCGCGACAACGGCAAGGCGTTGCGGAGCGACTTCGAGCCGATGCCGTACATCGTGGTCGTCGTGGACGAATTGGCCGACCTGATGATCGTGGCGCGCAGCGAGGTCGAGGAATCGATCCAGCGCCTGGCGCAGATGTCGCGCGCCGTCGGCATCCACCTGATCCTGGCCACCCAGCGCCCGTCGGTCAACGTCATCACCGGCGTCATCAAGGCCAACCTGCCCTACCGGATCGCCTTCCGCGTGTCCTCCAAAGTCGACTCGCGCACCATCCTCGACAGCAACGGCGCCGAGGCGCTCATCGGCAAGGGCGACATGCTCTACTCGCCGGGCAGCGGACGGCTGCTGCGCATCCAGGGCTCCTACGTCTCCGACGTCGAGGTCGAGCGCGTGGCCGACATGCTGCGCGAACAGGGCGAGCCGCGATACGAGAAGGAAGACTTCGCCGCCGCCCGCGCGAGCAACAGAAACGGCCCCTCGGCCGACCCCGATTTCCAGGAGGGCGGGGACGCCGAGGCCCCGGGCCTGACGGACGACCTGTACCTGCGGGCCGTGCAAATCGTGCTCGAAGCGCGCCAAGCCTCGGTCAGCCTCATTCAGCGCCGCTTGAAGATCGGCTACGCGCGCGCCGGGCGGCTGATGGACCTCATGGAACAGGGCGGCATCGTCGGCCCCTACCAGGGAAGCAAACCGCGCGATCTGTTAGTGAATCCCGACGAGCACCTGGCGCAAATGGAATCCGACGGCCTCATCGTCCGCTCCGCCGCGTTTCATCGAGAAGACGAGGAACAGAATTGAGTGGGTCCGCCCTGCTTGGAAAAGGCGGTTCCTGGGAGCGCCGACGTCCACGTCGGCTCCGATTATAAGGAGTTCTTTATTGTTATGTCTTACCACAAAACTTGCGGGGAGTTCCTTTTCGACTGAGCGCCACGGGCCAGTGAGGCTCGTCATGCTCCGCATCGGGCACAACCCGCTCCGCCGCTGTCTGTCCCGCTGACCGGGGTTCTGCGAAAAAGCATCCTCTTCCCGAATTTCTGAACTGAAGGAACAGCGACTCATGGCGGGCGGGGCGCCTGGAACCGGAAGAGACTCAAGGCTCCCACTGGCGCCGCCGGCCGCTGTCGACGCCTGTGGGCTGCGGGTCCTGGTTGAGGACGAAGGGCGCCCCGGTGTTAAACTTAAACAATTCCGCGGTTCCGCCGTCGATCTGGAGAACCAATTGGCGCCGCTGAGTGCTAGGGATGAAAGGCAGGTCCAGGAGCTCGACCTGTCCCTTCTCCTGGTTCAGCCGCTGGACTTGGGAAATCCCGGAGGCGCCGAAGGCGAAGTCCAGTTTGATCTCCTGGCGGCAATCGGCGGCGGAGCCGTTTGGGTCGCTTAGGCCGTTGAGAACCATCATGTAGGTCTCGTTCTGGAACCCGGGGCCATCCAGCGTTTCGTCCAACACGTGGAACCAGCCCAGAATCACGTCGCCGTCCAGGCCGTTGTTGGCGCCGCCGAGGTTCGTCACCACCCATCCGCGCAGCCAGGGATCGTTGACGTTGAATTGCCAGTTCAGGACGTCGATCGGCGTGGAATTGTTCTCGGCCAGTCCGCCGCCCGCCGGCAGGTGCTGGCCATTGATGAAACGCACATCCGTATTGACTAGGCGGGTGAGCGTGGGCCCCAGAATGCGCAGCCGCCGATTGATCTCCGTGATGTGGGCATAGGCTGGAGTGGGATTCTGATCGCCCGGGCCTTGGAACAGCGACGTCGCTCCCGTGTTGTACGTGAAGGCCGCAAAATAGGTGTAGCCGAACGTCAGCCCCGCGAAGTAGTTCAGCCGCATCTCCGGTTCGGACGGATCGCGCGTCATGTAATCGTGGAACGTCTGCGTGTACATGCGGTACGGCACGCGATAGGTCAGCGCAAACTTGCGGTATCGTTGCATGTCTCCATACAGGTTGGTTGGGCTGCCATAGGCGGGGCCCGAAGGCGTAAACGGATAGGTGTCGAAACTCAGCAAGTCGGGCTGGGAGGCGCGGATGAAATCATCCAGATTCGGATTGGTTACCTGGCCGCCGTAGTTGTTGCTAAACAAGAGGACCGCCGGGAAGCGGTCCCTGGCGGACGCATACCAGGTTGCGGCGGCGGCGCGAACGGACGGCTGGTTGAAGTCCTGCTCGTCTCCCAGTTGAAGGCCGACCAAGGAAGACGCATACGGCTCTTCGCCTGGCAGAAAGGGCATCTGGGAAGGATTCCCGACCCACCGCGCCCACCCAAACCCGGGAGGCGCGCCCAGCCATTCATTCCGCGAATTCCAAATCCAGTCGACCGCCGTGAATCCGGCGGCTTGGTACGTGGCTAGGCTGAACGGATCGTCCCGGCTGACCATGGCCTGGCTTTGCAGGCCGCGCTCAAGAAGAAGACGGTGGGCCTTGCCATAGAGCCGGGCGTCCGCCGACGAGGGCATGAATCCCGCCGCGAAGAGACAGAAGGAGACGAACGCGCGAAGAGCTTTCATGATCTCTCCTTCCTACGCGCCAGGGGGACACTCTGGAACGGCGTGATACGCGGCGACGTGGTTTTTGCAGAATGCGATGCGCGTATTTGCCTGCACATGCTGCTGATTTCACGGATCGCGTTCAACCGGAACTACGCCTCCTTAGAGCGCTTGATGCAGGAAGTTCCCAAGGATCTGCTTCCCCGGCTTGGTGAGGATGCTTTCGGGGTGGAATTGGACGCCGTAGACAGGCTGGGTCTTGTGGCGCAGGCCCATGATCAGCCCGTCGTCGGTCCAGGCGGTGATTTCGAAGCACTCCGGCAGCGTGTCGCGCTTCACAATCAACGAATGATAGCGGGTGGCCTCGAACGGGTTGTCGACGCCGGCGAAGACGCCCTGGCCGTTGTGGTGGATCATCGAGGTCTTGCCGTGCATCACCTTCTCGGCGCGGACGACCTGCCCGCCGAACACCTGGCCGATGCACTGGTGGCCGAGGCAGACGCCGAGGATGGGGATCGCCGCCCCGTAGCGGCGGATCACCTCGCACGACAGCCCGGCCTCGTTCGGCGTGCAGGGGCCCGGCGAGATGACGATCTTGGCGGGCGGGTCCTGGGCGATCGCCTCGACCCGGAACTGGTCGTTGCGCACGACCTTCATCTCCGCCCCCAACTCTCCCATAAACTGAACGAGGTTGTAAGTGAAGGAATCGTAGTTGTCAATTACCAGGATCATGATTGGGGGGCTCCGTTCGTCAACGCCCCATCGGCTTTGTGTATGTCTTCTGCGAGGTAGGAAATGGAGGGCGGAGCAACGCCCTCTTCGTGCTCAAACGTGGTGACTTTGAGCCTGGCGACTACGGTGTCGCCCCATTTCAAACTTCTCATCTGCTCGATAACGCCTTCAGAGACTTCCCCACGAATGACTTGCTCTCCAACTCTGAGCTCGAAATGCTTGGATTCAATGCTGCCGCCGACGAGCACTCCTGCGAACTCCGACGATTCCTCCTTGGCTTGCAGCAAATCCAGCCAGTCTATCCTCTCGCGAACTTGGGGTGTGCTGATCTTGACTCCGTACGGGTTTGGGCGGGTGCGATAGTCGATGGAGGCGCCCTGTTTCGCCAGCAGGTCCAAAAGTCGGGTGTAATGACTCTTGACCCGCGAATGTGTCAAAATCCGCACCGTCTCTGAATCGGTCCTTCCGGGTTCCAGCATTCGACCGACTGCCTCCAGCACCGTCGTTGAGGCCGGCTCAAACATCTGGCTTAGGTCCTCCTTGGTCGGAAGACGAAAGCGAAACCTGAAAGATCCCGGTAGAAACCCAGGGAGAACAGCAAGTCGATTCTCGGCAATGATGTTCCGAGGGACGGAGGATCTCGAAGTCGGCTCGCTTGTAAGAACTTGAGCTACAGCGTTCCCGAGATTCTGGAGGGTGCTTAGGAACCTGCCGAGGAACGCGGCATGAATGGCGTTCCCCTCGACCGGCTCGCCCTCAACCCCAATCTCGAGGTTCGCTCCGGATTCGATGAGCTCAGCGGCGCGAAGCTCCTCCTGCAATTCGGCCTCGTGCCGCAATATGGACTCCCTGCCCATCCGGCTAGCGAAGTCGGGGGTTCCGTAGGCGAGCGTCTCCTTCTTGACCGAAGCCAAGTCCGCCAGCTGCTCCCGGATGATCCGGGAAGACCGTGGAGAGGACGCCTGCATGACAGAGGCCGAATCCGCCATCTAAGCCTCCTCCTTTCCTTCGTCGATGATGGACGCCAGTTCTGGATCCCCAAGGCTCATCTGCGCGAACCCTTTGGCAAACTGCGGTACAGGATTGCCTTCTTGGTCTCTGTCGCGCGTGTGGCCGAACCACTTCCTCCAGTACTTCCGCCCATCCGCATACAGCATATGATAAGGGTGCCCCTTCACACAACTCGGAACAAGAAAAGAATGCGTCATGTACCTGCCCTTCGCCGCGTCCCCGGCATTGAGGACGGTTTCCACAAGTTTCTGCGCTTGCGGCGACATTTGGTTCAAAAGGTCGTAATCGGAGAAATGAACCACATCGAGGTCGTTCGGGTCTTCTTTGCCTTCAACGAAAGACCCGTCGATCCATTGCGTGGCCACGATGCCCTTCTCCGCGGCGTCAGTTCGCAACTGATAGAAACCGTCGCGAATGAATCGACGGGTCTTGGAGTCCGGAAAGAAAGCGACAAATCGCTTCTCGAAGCCCGCCTCGTCAAATGGGAACACCCCGTCCGGCAGAAGACCATAGGGATAGCCGTCATGCTTCTCGAATGGTGGATCCATATTTACGATCCCCCCGAAGCCCGGTGGATGGAGTTCTGTCCGCCGGCCTACAAATTCTCCACGATCTTCTTCCCAAACCCGCTGCACGAAACTTTCGTCGCGCCCTGCATCTGGCGTTCGAGGTCGTAGGTGACGAACTTTTGCTGGATCGTCTTCTCGATGGCCTTGACGATGCGGTCGGCGGCTTCCTGCCAGCCCAGGTACTCCAGCATCATCACGCCGGAGAGAATGAGCGAGCCGGGGTTGACGCGGTCCAGGTCGGCGTACTTCGGCGCGGTGCCGTGGGTGGCTTCGAACAGCGCCATGAAATCGCCGATGTTCGCTCCCGGCGCCATGCCCAAGCCGCCGACCTGCGCCGCGCAGGCGTCGGACAGGTAGTCGCCGTTCAGGTTCGGCGTGGCGAACACGGCGTATTCGCTCGGCCGCAGCAGGATCTGTTGGAACATGCTGTCGGCGATGCGGTCCTTGACGATGATCTTGCCCTTTAGTTCCGCGCCGCCGTGGGTCTTCTCCAGCCCCAGCGCCGCTTCGATCTCCTCTTTCGTGTACGGCTCCCAGCCGCCTTCGACCAGGTCCTTGGCCATCTCCTCGACGCTGAGCTTCGGCTTGCGGCTCTTCAGATCGAGGACGCCCCATTCGCGCTCGGTCACGCACGGCGCGCGCATGTCGGTGCGCGCCACCTCATAGCCCCAATCGCGGAACGCGCCCTCGGTGAACTTCATGATGTTGCCCTTGTGCACCAGGGTCACGCTCGGCAGTTTGTGGTCGATGGCATGCCGGATCGCCTTCTTGACCAGGCGCTTCGTGCCGAAGCCGCTGATGGGTTTGATCCCGACTCCGGAGTCCTCGCGGATCTTCGCCTTCATGTCGATGTTCAGAAAATCGATGACCTTCTTCGCTTCCAGCGTGCCCTGGCGGTATTCGATGCCCGCGTAGACGTCCTCGGTGTTCTCGCGGAATATAATCACATTCATCTGCTCCGGGCGTTTGACCGGCGACGGCACGCCCTCGAAGTAGCGCACCGGGCGCACGCAGGCGTAGAGGTCGAGAATCTGGCGGAACGCCACGTTCAGGGAGCGGATGCCCCCGCCGATGGGCGTGGTCAGCGGCCCCTTGATGGCGACGACGTATTCGCGGATCGCCTTGACCGTGTCCTCCGGCAGCGCGTTGCCGTAGACGGGCATGGCCGCCTCGCCGGCGTGGACGTCGAACCACGCGATCCGCCGTTCGCCGCCGTAGGCCTTCTCGACCGCGGCGTCGAAGACCATCTTGGCGGCCTTCGAGATGTCGCGCCCGATGCCGTCGCCGATGATGCGCGGGATGATCGGCTGGTTCGGCACGCGCAATTTGCCCTTTTCAATGGCGATCGGCTCGCCGTCGCTGGGCGGCGTGATTTTTTCAAACGCGGGCATGGCTTTCCTCTCCCTTGCCTTGAAGTGATGGCCGAAATCCGAACGCGCGAAGCGGGGCCGCCGCGCGGATTCCCCGGACCGGACCGCATCGTTGATTTCCGGAACCGACTCTCTATAGTCGCGGCGCGCGGGGGTGTCAACGGTGTTCCAGACCGTCGGACGCGCGCGGGCGCATCCGGCCCTTGTCTTCCCGCGGACGGAGGGAACGCCGCGTGCAGGGCGAAGGCGTCTCCGTGGGGCGCCGCGGTTTTACGTTGACGGTTTGTTCCTGTTTTAGTCGCATGAGGGGACAACAGATGGGTCAACGGATGGCTTTCCGCGAAGGAGGTCGAGCCGCTTATGGAAGCCTTGCGAGACGGTCTGGCGGAGTTTGGCGCGCTCGGTTTGGCGATCGCGTTCGTGTTGAACATCCTGATCAACTCCACGGTGATGTATTTCGTGGTCAACTACCTGGTGGCCGAGCGCGGCGCGGGGCCGTTTTTGCGCTGCGTTCAGGCCACGGTGATGTTGGCCATCGTCATCGTTCTCAGTTTGCTGGTTATGTCCTTCGTGCCGATTCCCATCGTCAACCTGGTTCTCGGCCTCGTTGTGTTGTACAAGGGGTCGATCGCCGTCATCGAAGGATGCTTTGAAATGACCAGCGGCGGCCTGGTGATTCTGATCCTCTATCTCATCGTCGGGTCCGTCGTCTCCGGCCTGGTCAAAGCGCTCGGCGCGTAAGGGCATTTGGGCGCAGTCACGGGAGAGGCAAAGAGCGGCCCGGGGCCGCGGTTTTCTTTTGCCATTCCTGCCCGACGCCGCCTAAAATCCCTTCGTTGAGCAGCGACGACCGTTCTCGGCCGCGCCATCAAGCGGTCTTCGCCGTAAATCGTCGCCTTCCGCCGGAAGACGGCGCGGCACGCGACGTCCTGGGAGCAAGCGAATGATTGATCCGGTGCTGGAGCGTCGTCTCGGCGGTTGTCGAACGCTGCTGAAACTGTGGGGCATGTTTCAGGAGTTCTTCGAAGCGGCCGTCAAGGGCCAGACCGTGCAGCCCGACAACGAGCGCAAGTTCCTGGAATTGAAGAGCCGCATCGCCATGCTGCACGACACGTTCCTGGAGTGCGCCGAGGAGAAGTCGGCGGCGGTGGCGCAGAACATGCTGGAGAACGTCATCCGCGCCATCACGCTGAAGCACATCTCGAAGCTCAGCCCCGCCGACATCAAGAAGATGCAGATCGAATGGCAGGAATCGTATCTGCTGCTCAACGAGACCATCGGCCTGCTCGAAGAGGAGCAGATCAACAAGGCCAGGATTTCGGCGACCCGATGGCACACGCAGCAGATGGGCAAGTCGGTCAGCCGCGTCATCAGCAACATTTTTCACAGCTGGGGCCTGCGGCTGAGCATTATCGCGGGGGCGGCGCTGTTCGCGTTGGTGGGCTTGCCGCTGATGGGGGTCTTCTCGTACGGGGCGCTGCGCGACGTGGCCGCCATCCAGAAGCCGGTCTTTCTGGTGATCCAGAAGGTCATCCGTCCGTTCATCGACAAGAACCTGTCCTGGCGGACGATCGACGAAGCCGCCACCTTCGGCAAAAGGACGTTTGCGGAGGTCGGCATCACCGACTTCGTGGAAGCCAAGCTGGATTCGTCGCTGCCGAACAACCCCTCCGCCGCCGCACAGACCCTCAGCCAGCAGCTCGGCCAGAGCTTCCCGGAACTGGCCAACGCCAAGGAATACCACACCGAGAAATGGGACGTGGCCGGCGGCCAGAAGGACCTTATCGTCCTCTGCTTCCTGATGCCCACGGTGCCGGAGGCGGCCGCCGCCATGGACAAACTGATCGCCGCCCGGAACGCCGTGGCGCCCGGTCCGGCCAAGCAGCTGGCCGACAACATGGACATCGACCGGAACTACAACCTGCTGATGGTCTTCGTCAGCTCGGACAAGGGCGTTCGCGACGGCTATCGCAACCGCGTCTGGGAATGCGATAAAACCGCCAAGTAGAATGCGGAATGCGGAATG
>JAPLSS010000567.1 GCA_026398515.1 Candidatus Sumerlaeota bacterium
GGCCGCGCAAGGGGTTCAAGGCCATCACCATTCACCTGGGAAACGGCTGCTCGATGGCCGCGGTGCACGGGGGCAAATCCGTCGACACGACCATGGGCTTCACGCCGCTCGAGGGTCTGCTCATGGGCACCCGTTCGGGCGACCTGGACCCGGCGATCATCCTGCACGTGATGGCCAAGGAGGAGCTGTCGCTGCACGAGGCCAACACGATGCTGAACAAGCACGCGGGGCTGATCGGCATCTCCGGCGTCAGCAACGACATGCGCGAAGTGGAGACGGCCGCCGAGCAGGGCAATGAGCGCGCCCGGCTGGCCATCGACGTCTTCTGCTATCGGGTGCGCAAGTACATCGCGGCTTACGCGGCGGCGCTCGAAGGCGTCGATTTCGTCGCCTTCACCGCGGGCATCGGCGAGAACTCGAAACGGGTCCGCGCCGAGTCGTGCAAGGGCCTGGAGTTCATGGGCCTGAAACTGGACCCCGAGCGCAATGCGGCGATGAACGGCAAGGAAGGCCCGATCTCGACGGCGGACTCGAAGATCGAGGTCTGGGTCATCCCGACGAACGAGGAGTTGGTCATCGCCCGCGACACCGTCCGCGCCATTGCGCGGGCGAAGGTAGGCGGGAATTGGCCGCCGCCGGACAGGCCTTAAGTCGTTGAGTCCCGATTAGCCGGCTTCCCTCCCGGCTGGAAAGCCGGGGCCGCGGTCAGCATCCCTCGCCGCGCCCTTGACTCTTGCCCCTCGCTCATGGAAGTACGAAACGATTCGGATGCGACGGAACGACCGTCCGGCTCGCAACCCGCGCAGCAAGGAGCCAATCATGCCCTGTTCCCGACGAGAATTTCTCAAGCGGATGTCGATGACCGCCGCGGCTTGGACGCTTGGCCGATCGCGCGGCATGGGCGCGGCGGCGCGCAAGCCGAACATCCTGATGATCGTGTCCGACGAGGAGACGCAACTGCCCGCCGCCGACCGCGCCATCATCGAGGCGCCCAACAAGGCGTGGCTCGAACAGCGCGGCGTGCGGTTCACCCGCTTCTTCTGCACGTCGCCGCAATGCACGCCCGCGCGCAGCTCCATCCAATCGGGCCTGTATCCCCACCAGACCAACCACGTCGCCAACACCAACAAGCCCTGGGGAGGCCCTTTCTCCCCCGGGACCGAATTTCTCGGCGTGAACATGGCCAAGGCGGGATACCGGGCCGGCTACGGCGGCAAGTGGCATCTCTACAACAAGATGGACGAACTGGGCTACGAATGGGTGAAGCAGACCAAGGACGACGGCAAGGAAAGCGTTTTATTCCGCGACTTCCTGGCGAAGGACGACGAGCGGCCGTGGTTCTACCAGGCCCACTACATCAACCCGCATGACATCTACTCGTTCACGCCGCTGTTCGAGGGCGGACCGGCCGGGGGCGAAGACGGCGGCGGCGGCGAGAGCGTCGACGCGAAAGAAAGCAAGCGCCAAGACCCGACGGCCGAATACAAGAAGCGCGCGCTGGACATTCGCCGCCGGCATCCCGAACTGGCGCTTCAGCCCGGATGGAGCCAACCCATTCGCGACTTGCCCAAGGCCATCGGCGGATGGGCGCTTCCGTTCCAGGACGATGGCCGCTACGCGAAGATGACGGAGGCGGAGAAGCGCGACTACTGGCTCAACTACAAGGCCCTTTACCTGGCGCTGTTCGAGTTTCTCGATAGGGACGTCGGTGCGCTGCTGGACGTTCTGCGCGTCGAGAAGGCGGATCTCCTGGAGAACACCATCATCGTCTACACCGCCGACCACGGCGACATGGCGGCCACCCACGACGTTCTGAAATACAAGGGGCCGCTGGAATTCGAATCGCTCCTGAACATTCCGCTGCTGATCAGCGGCCCCGGCATCCCCGCCAACCAGGAGCGCGCGCAACTGACCTCCCAAGTCGACCTGCCCTACACCCTGTGCGATCTGGGCGGGGCGGCGGCGCCGAACCAGGGCAAGTCCGACGCGCGCAGCCTTGCGCCCATCTTGCGCGACCCGTCCGCGCCGGGACGCGACTATGTCTTTTGCGAGTATCACTATCTCGGCGGACTTCAACCCCTTCGCGTCATCCGCTCCGACCGTTGCAAGTACGCCGTGCATCTGGCCGAGAAGAAGACGGTTCTCTTCAACCTTGAGAGAGACCCGTATGAGACCAATAACCTCTCGGGAACACCGGAGTGCGCCGAGATCGAAGCGAATCTGGCGGCGAATCTCAAAAAATGGCAAGAAGAGACGAACGACCCGCTGCGCGACGGGAAGATCGAATACGAGCCGTGGCGGCGCGCGCCGAAGTCGGCCCCTCCCACCGGGAATCAGAAGGCGAAGAAGGCGAAAAACGCGAAGAGCGCGAAGGCGAAATCCGCGCCTTGAGCGAGGTTGAGCGGGGCGGACGGACACGGACGGGCACGGACCCACACGGACGGGCACGGACGGGGCGGCATGAACTGAGGGGGTACGCAGCATGGACCCACACGAGGAAGGCCGCACGGACTGGCGCGGGCAGGGCGGCATGAAGCGCCGGGGACCGGGCGAATCTGACGGACGCCTGATCTTGCCTCACGGCGGGTATCGCCGCCTGCGCAGCTTCCAGATCGCTCAATTGATCTATGATGTCACGGTGTTGTTCTGCGACCGTTATATAAACCCGCGCTCGCGCACACACGATCAGATGACGCAGGCCGCGCGCAGCGGAGTTCAGAATATCGCGGAGGGCAGCGTGGCCTCCGCCACGTCGAAGAAGATGGAACTGACGCTGACGAACGTGGCCCGTTCGAGCTTGGAGGAACTGAGTCTCGACTATCAGGACTTCCTGCGCCAACGCGGGCGCGCGCCGTGGGCGCCGGAACACCCGGCCTTGGTCGAGTTCCGGCGGCGCAGGCCCGCCACGCTTGAGGATGTGCGCCTGTGGGTCCGGGATGTGGTGAAGACGGAGGAGAGCACGGACGGGCACGGACCAACACGGACCGGCACGGACGAACGCGGGCCGGCAGGGACGGGCGCGGAGAAGCACGGACGGGAAGCGAGCGCGGCGATGGCCCACGCCTCCGCCGGCGCTGGTCCGTGCTCGTCCGTGCCGGTCCGTGTCCGTCCGTGTCCTCCCGGGGCGGAAGCGGCCGCCAATGGCGCCTTGTCCCTGATCAACCTGGCCAGCGATTTGTTGCGCCGCCAACTTCGACGGCTTGAGGCCGACTTCCTCGAGCACGGGGGCTTCACCGAACGCCTCTACCGCGAACGCAGCGCGCGCAGGAAATCACAATGGTCGGATGAGTCAAACAAGCCGGGCGAACGGTGGTGACCTCAACCATTCCACTGGAGGCATGTCGCATGCGGAACAGAGCAACGGAATCCACCCTTAAGGCGGCGAAGGCATTGCTCTTCCTGGCATTTGTCTTCTTCATTTTCGTCGCGCCCGTGCAGGCCGCGCCGCCCGGACCGGCCACTCCTCTTGTGGCGCCGACCGATCCGACCGCCGTCACTCACCACGCGCAATGCGGCGACGCGGTCTTCGGCTTCAACGCCAACGGCGGCGGCTATTTGTGCAACCTGACGATTGGGGGAGGCGGGAACTGCGTCGCCCCGGCCTATGGGCGCGGAGGGCAGACGGCGTTGCGCGATTTCTATCACGGCGGGCGCTACAATCCGACCCAGGCGGGTTTCCTCGATGGCGCGGGCCGGCCGGCCGAACTCGCCGACGAGCCGGCTACGGCCGATCATGGCGCGCGGGTCGTCATCAAGCCCTTCCAGATGGCGCTCTATAGCGACCACGTCTACGACTTCGTCGAGCACGAGGATCTCTATCCCGACTCCTACCCCAAAGACGGCGGCAATTCCGACCACGACAACATCGACGAAACCGGCCCGACCGAAGCGGACGAGATTGGCTGCGAGTTCGATTACCAGGGCTTCGAGGAAGACGCCACGGCGTGGACCTCGAACCGCATCCCGGCCCTGCGCCACGTCTGCTATTACGATTACATCCGCCCGCCGAAACAGATCCTCCAGTTCGGCGCGCAGGGCGTGCTGGACAATGGCAATCCGGTCCTGAACCCCAAGGCCGCCGTCACGGACATCTCGCCGACCGCTCTTCCAGGGCCGCAGGCGCCGACGCCGGTCGATCTGGCGCAGGCGATCCTGCCTTACAGCATTCGCCTGAACACCACGCAAGGCTTCTACGTGGCGATGTGGCAAGACCCCCAGGGGAAATGGCAGACGCATGACTTCAGGGACCCCAAAGCGAAGCCGGTCTCGATGCCGATGGCCGAACCGCAGTATCAGGATCTCCTCGCCGGCGGTGCCAAACCCGGCGCCGCATCGGCGGCGAACAAGGCGAAATCCCCGCTCCTGCTCCTTTCCACGGGAACGGACTCCGACCAATCCACGGCGCTGGCGATCTACATGCCGCTGACCAGCCCCATGAACCGGAAGCAGTTCGTGGGCATCGAAACGGCGACGGGGAAGGTCGCGTACGAAGAGGACCGGCGCATGAGCCTCGTCGGGCAGGCCGCGTATCGCGTGCGCGGCGAAGAGAAGGGCGCGCCGACGCGCGTGGTCAACGGGGTGAAGATGGAGAATGATTTCACCCTCATCAAAATCCTCCCCACGTTCACCGGCATGCTGGCGCCCGGCGACGCTCCCGCCGGCGTCCACGAGCGCCTGCGCATGGAGGTCTTCCTGCTCATCGGAACGCCGAGTCAAATTGTCCAAGCGGCCATGGACATCGACGCCCGACTAGCAGAATAATGAGACAACGGACCACTCGGGATATACGGAAAGAAGCGGCAAGAGGTCGTTTTCGGCGACTTTCTCATGTCATCCGTGTGATCCGTTGGCAATCTGATTTCTGGAGGATGTTTCGATGGTGAATCGCGTCTCTTTGATGTGCAAGGCCGGAGTGGTTGCGGCGATGGTGTGCGGGCTTTTGGCGGCATCGGTGTTTGCCGCGCCGGCGCCCAAGGACAAGGAAGAGAAGATCAACATGCCGACCGGCCCGCTCGTGCCGACGACCGAGCAGTTGATCGACGCCGACACGCTGGCCAGCCATCCAACCGGGACGCTCCTGGTTCTTCACACCAACGACATCCACGACATCATCAAGCCGCAGGCCGACAATCCGCTGGGCGGCATGGCCTACATCTCGGGCTACGTCCACCAGATGCGCCAGAAACGCCCGGACACGCTCATGCTCGACGCCGGCGACCTGATGCAGAAGGGCGACACGCTGGGGCCGGCCTCCAAGGGCGAGGCCCCGTATCGCGCCCTGGGCGCGATCGGCTGCGACTGCACCGTCCCCGGCAACCACGACTTCGCTTACGGGGTCGACGCCTTCCGCAACAACATCCAGTTGGCCGGCCTGAACGCCATCTGCGCCGGCATGGTCTACGAAAAAACCCAGAAGCCGCTCTTCCCCGAAACGCTGGAAAAGCAGGTCGGTTCGCTGAAGATCGGGATGATCGGCGGCACGGCGAACACCAGCACGCCCTCGGACAAGAATGGCAAGATCATCAAGTTCGCGCAGCCGGAGTTGGGGAAGCGGGTCAACGAACTGGCCCAGGAGATGGAGCCGCGAGTCGACCTGACCATCATGATCCTGCACAACGGCACACAAGCGGGTTTGGCAATCGCCAAGGCCGCTCCCGCCGTGGACGTGGTGGTCTGCGGGCATACGAACGAAGTGACGGAGAAGCCGCTGAAGGCCGAAAGCGGCGCGCTGATTGTCGAGGTCGGGCGCGCGGGCCTGTGGGTCGGCTCGCTCGACATGGTCGTCGACCGCGACGAGAAGAAGATCGGCAAATACACTTACGAGATGATCCCGACGGACCACAAGAAGATCCAGCCGGACGAGCAACTCGCCCAGCAGATCGACGAATGGGAAAAGAAGTGGTGCCCGGAGGTCCAGGCCCCGATCGCTGAAGCGCCGAAGGCCCTGAGCGGGAGCGCCGAGGGCGGGATGGGCGACGCAGGACGCTGGCTGGGGCGCGCGATCCTGGCCAAGATGAACGCGGACGTCGTGCTCTTCCACCGCGAGTTCTTCCGGAAGG
>JAPLSS010000351.1 GCA_026398515.1 Candidatus Sumerlaeota bacterium
GAAGAATTCAAGGACGAGATCAAGGGAGAGATTCCCGAGTCGGACGCCGAGAAGCTGCAGACCGTCGGCGATGTGATCGCGTACATCGAGCAGAAAGCCGGCGCGAAGTGATTTTCCTTTTGACTAAGGCGTTCTACCGCTTCGCCTCATTGGCCCGGTAGGACGCCTTTTTGTTTACCCACGATGGAATCTGTCTCTCCACACAAGCGTCTTGTCGTCACGGGCCTGGGGGTGGTCGCTTCGCTGGGCTCCGAAGGATCGAGCCGCGTGTCGCTGGAGTGCCTGGCGTCCGGGGTTCCGGTCGTAGCCACGCGCGTGGGCGGCATCCCTGAATTGTTGGAGGGCGGGCGGCTGGGCGCGCTGGTCGAACCGGGGAATCCGGAAGCGCTGGCCGCGGCCATTTCGGCCTTGCTTCGCGATCCCGCGCGCCGGGCCGTCCTGGCGCGGCAGGGGCGCGAAGCCGCCGAGACGCGGCATTCCTTCGATCGTTGGGCGGGCGAGATCGAGGAGGTGTATCGGTTGACGCTCGTCGGCGGCTAACACGGAGAAACAGAGTGGTTTCTGGCTATCTATCGGAAAACGCCACGCCGCAACGACGCCGAGGCGCAAAGGCAGATAATACACGCTCGGCGGCGTTGCGTCTCCGCGGCAATGCGCGGGAAATCATAGCGCGCTGCGCGGCCTCCAAGCGCGCGCCGCGTCCGCCAATCCGCACATTTCCCGGCGTGGCGGTGGTTTTCACTTGAAATGCCTTCCGCTGTTGGCGGATAAAGGCAGAGGCTGCATCTCAATCCAAGGAGTAGCAAACCACCGAAAACACAGAGTCTCAGGGGCGCCATCGTGGAGTAACCGCCGATCCTGTTCGCCGTTCTTATTCGTCGTCGATCCCGTTGCCCGTTCAAAGGAGTGCGCCGTGATTGCTGAGGAGCAACCCCCGCTCAAGACGGAAGAGTTTGAATACCGAGGGAAACCTATTCTGCGCGTGATGGGCCGGCTGGACATGGAAACCGCCGCCCGCCTGCCGACCGCCGTCCGCTCGCTGACCAGCCGGGGAAGCAAAGAGGTCGTGCTCGACCTCTCGGGACTGGCGTTCATCGACTCCGTGGGCATCGGGCAACTCGTCAAACTACACGAAAGCCTGCGACTCGACGGCTGTCGCCTGGTCCTGCAATGGACCCCGCCGAAAATCATCGACATCCTGAATTCCGCCGGCCTGGATACGTTGTTCGACATCCGGCCCGATCCGCGCAAGGCGCCGCGCGCCGGCATGGAGCAGACGCGCGAGCGCCTGTTGGGCAATTTGCGCCCGTGCTGGGAGCTGTTCGGCTGCGAAGACCGCGCCTGCCGCTTGTTCGGCAAGCCCAGCTACGTCTGCTGGACCCTGCCGCGGGCCTCGTGCAAAGCCGTCAAGAGTCCCGACCTCATGGAGGAGATCGCCAGCTGCTCGCGCTGCGTGGTGTTCGAGAACAACGTGCAGAGCCTCGGCGAGATCCACACCCATTTCACCAACTACGTCTCCCAGGCCGAAGAAGCCTTTGCCCGCGTGCGCGAACGGGCCACGGCGCTCGAAGCGGCGGTCGAGGAGCGCTCGAAGCAGCTGGAACTCAGCGAATCGCGCTATCGCGACTTGTTCGAGGAGGCCACCGAAACCCTCTTTGAGCTGGAAGGGACCCCCGCGACGATCGTCGCCCTGAACCTGGAATTCGAGCGCCTGACCGGCCTGGCCCGCGAAGCGTGGGTCGGGCGCTCATTCTTCGATCTGGCGCGCAAGCAGGATCGCGCCGAAGTTCGCCGGCATTATCAGACGGCGCTCGAAGGGCAGAAAACGCAGTTCGAGCTGCGGGTGGAAACCGGCCCCGGACAGCAGCGCGTGGTCTGGTGCAGTCTGCGCCCGCTGATCCACGACCGCCCGTCGCGGGTGCGCGGCGCGCTGGGCGACATCACCGAACTGGTGCGCGTGCGCGAGGAGCACAGCCGTCTCTACCAAGCCATCCAGGGCATTTCGGACTACGTGGTCATCCTCGACGAGCGGTCGCGCGTCGTGTTCGTCAATGAGGCGTTCTGCAAGGCGTGGGGCTACAAGGACGAAAGCGAAATCGTCGGCCGCAGCTCCTCGGAAGTGGAGACCGGGCTGCCGCCGGGCTATTGGGACCGCGTGCGCAAAGAGGCCTCGCGCAACGGCGTCTGGCGGGGCGAAACGACGGCGCGCCGCCGTGACCGCACGGAGTTCCCGATCGAACTGCACGTCACGCCGATTTACGACGACCAGGGCAAGCCGCGGCTGATCGTCGGCGTTTCGCGCGACATCTCCGCGCGCCGGGAGATGGAGGCGGCGCTGCGCCAGTCGCGCCAAAAAGCGGCGCGCATGATCGAAGGCGCCGCCGACCCGATCCTCGTCATCGACGCGGAGCGGCGCATCCTGCAGGCGAACAAGAAGGGGTGCGAGTTTTTCGGCGCCACCTTCTCGGAAATGGAGAAAGTGCGGCTGGACGATTTGTGGCCGAAGACGGCGCTGCGGAGTTTGGAAGAGGACATGCGCCGCCTGTTCAAGTCCGGCCATTTCCTCGATCAGTTGACTTTCGCCAGCAAATCGGGCGACGAAATCGAGGCGGAAGTCAACGCCACCGACTTGGGCGACGGAACTTACATCGCCATTCTGCGCGACATTTCCCTGCGCGAGCGCGTCGAACGCGAACACCGCGGAGTTCGCGAGCAGTTCGAGGCCGTCTTCCGCTCCATCGTCGACGGCGTGCTCCTTTTGGATTCCGGCGGGCGGGTCGCTCTTCATAACCAGCAGTTTCTCGACTTGCTCGGCCTGACCGCGGAGGAAGTCGAAGGCATGTCGGCGCAGGCCCTCTATGGGCGAATCGCCGAGCGGGCAGACGACGCGCGCGATTTTCAGCATTGGATTCAATCCATCTCCACGGAAAGCAGCTCGGTGGCGCGCCGCGAACTGCGCCTGAACGCCCCCGAACGGCGGATGCTGCTTCTGTATACGGCGCCCGTTCGCTCGGGGCGCAACGCCATTGTCGGCCGCGTCTGGATGCTGCGCGACGTGACCGAGCAGCGCCGCTTGCAGGAGCAGCTGCTCCAATCGCAGAAGATGGAATCCATCGGCACTCTGGCCGGCGGCGTGGCCCACGATTTCAACAACCTGCTGACCGGGATCCTCGGATTCACCTCCAGCCTCCTGGAGTCGATCCCGCCGGGCCACCCGCACTACCGGGCGCTCCGCAACATCGACGCCTCGGCGCAGCGGGCGGCCGAGTTGACGCAAGGCATGCTCGCCTTCGCCCGGCGCAACGAGCCGCGGATGCGCCCCTTGCAGTTGAACGACGTCGTGCAGGACGCCCTGCGGTTGCTCAGCCGGACCCTGCCGAAGCAGATCGAACTGGCCTCGCAACTGGCGCCGAACCTGCCGGCGATCCGCGGCGACGCGATCCAGCTGGAACAAGTGATCATGAACCTGTGCGTCAACGCGCGCGACGCGATGCCCGACGGCGGCCAACTGCGGCTGAGCACCCTGATCGTCGACAGCCGCAACAAGCCGCTGCCGGCCGACGTGACCAGCCCGACGGATCAGTTTGTCGTCCTGCGCGTGGAAGACACCGGCTGCGGCATGGCCCCGGACGTCGTCGACCGCATCTTCGAGCCGTTCTTCACCACCAAGGAAACCGGCAAGGGCACGGGCCTGGGGCTGGCGCTGGCGTACGGCATCGCCCGCAGCCACGGCGGCTTCATCGAGGTGCAAAGCGAGTTGGGCCAGGGGGCGCGGTTCGACATCTACTTCCCGCCGACGAAGGCCGCGCTGGAGAATCGGCCCCGGGCGCCCGAGACCGCGCCGGCGCCGGGACGGGGCGAACTGGTCCTGTTGGTCGACGACGAGCCGGTGGTCCGCGAAGTGGCCCTCACCGTCCTGGAACAGTTGGGCTATCGCGTCATCGCGGCGGAGGGCGGCCAGGAAGCCCTCGATTTGTACCGCAAGCGCGGCGCGGAGATCGATCTTGTGCTGCTGGACCTGATGATGCCGCGGATGCGCGGCGAGAAGGTCTTTCAGCGCCTGCGCGAGATGAATCCCCAGGCGCGCATCATCATCTCCACGGGCAATCCCGACTTGATCGAGCGCTTTCCGGATCTCAAGCAATACGCCGCCGGCTTCGCCAACAAGCCGTATCGCGTGGGCGAACTGGGCCAGGCCCTGGAAGCGGCGCTGGCGAAGTAGTGTGGTTTCGGGGACAGGTTGATAATTAGACACGTCGGCATTTTGGGAACACTGGGCGCACCCCAAACAAGAGAGTTAAATAACCTGTCCCCGAAACCGCGCCTGCGCTCTACTCTACCCGCAACCAAATCACTCCGTCGTCACTTCGCCGACGGCTTGGCCGCCAGTTCGCCGCGATAAATCCACGCCGTGTTGTGCGAGGGGACGCCGTTACAGTCGTAGCCGCCGAAATACAACACCTTGCCCTGGTCTTCCGGAAACGGAGAGACGGCGATGGTACGGGGCGCCACCAGTTGCGGCTCGCGTGGGTCGGTGATTTCAGCCACTTCGTAGGTAATGCTGGCCCCTTTTGCGTGGCGGATGCAGTAACGCCCGTTGCCAGTGAAGCGCGTCCGGGGAGGGTCCTTCATCTGCACGCGCGCTTTGATGAGCGGATGCGAGTTGACGACCGCCGCCGGGTGGGAACACTCAAATCCAAACAGCCAAAGCGCTTCGCCCGTGCCGGGCATCACGTAGGGCATCAAGTCGTTGTAAGCGGCGAGAACGCCAACAACTGGGAGGCCCAGCTTTTCCGTCAGGAACACGGGCATGTCCAGTTCGATGGTTTCCTTGAAACCGGCGGCCGGGTCCAACCGGCGGACCTTCCGCAATGCGACGAACCAGAGCACCTCGCCCTTTCCGCCCGGTTTCGGCACGGCCGTCAGGCCGCGAATGCCGACAGGGGGGATTTCTTTCTCGCAGAAATAGACATCTTTCCACGCAGGCGCCGCGCCGTCGGTGCGCCGAAAGATGTGGCGCGAAGTTGCACAGTAGAGGATTCCGTTGCAATCGCAGAAGCCCATGACGCGCTCCCCGACCGGGGGCTCGACCTCCGCCGACTTTTCCCAGCGAATGCGGCCCGGCGCCGCCGGGTCGTAAACGCCGCTAATCACGCCCAGCGGTCTATTGCCGGCGAAGATGCGGTCAATCCCTGTGACCTTGTCCCGGTGCAGCCCCATCGAGCGGGTGTTCGCATTTTTTGTAACCGTCCCCAGCACCGAGGCGGACCAATCCCCGGTGGCGTCCTCGCGGCAGAAGACTTTCACCGGCCCGCGTCTAACATCCGGCGCGGCCAGCAACAACGAGACCGGGGCGATTGTTTGGCCCCGGGCGTCCGTGGAGAAGGTAACCTCCTTCATAATTGAACACCGCAAATTGTTCACGGCGAACTGATGTTCGACGCGCCACTGGCCCTTCGGCGAATCCAGCACGAGCACCTGGCAGGCCTTGGGCACCGATGGGTCAGTTTCCACCCAGAGGCAGTTGCTGGCATAGAGGCGGCCTTGATGCGGCGCCAGAAAATCCACCTCCGTGCCCGTCACCAGCTTCCCGTTTTGATCGCGAAACCCCGCCTGCATCGAGGGTTCAAAGGAGAGACGCGCCAGCGGCGAAACATCCGCCGCCTGCGTGGATGCACCTGTCAGGAAAGCTGCCAGGTAAAGTTGGGTTAAGGTCAGTCTAAACATACGCATACTGTCTCTCCTGGTTTGGGGTTTGCCTTCGTTTCTCTTGTTACTGATAGGCACTTGCTTTTTTCACACCTACCACCCCACCACTCGACGCAGGGCGGTTAGTTCACGTCATCTGAGAGTTGCTTTCGACTTCATCGCTCATTGTAATAGTTAACACGGTGCCGCTTCGCCATGCGGGTACCGGTAGTCGGCGGCGGGGTTGGTTGACACGCGCTTGGTCGAGCCGTCGTCCAACCGGTACACGTACAGTTGGCCCTTTCCGGTTTCGGTGGAGTGGTAAACCACCGCCGCCTCGCCCTCAATCCAGCGCGCATAGGCATACCAGATCGGCTTCCCGGCCGCGTTGGCAAACGCCTTGAGGTTCGTAATCGTCCGCTGCTGCGCGTCAAAATCTCCGATGTAAAGCGTGTGGCCGGGTTCGGTGAATTTGCTTCCGGCCAGATACTCGAAGCAGATCTTCTTCTCGCTGGGAGAAATGCTGGCCCGGTGCATTTGGCCCTTGGCGTTCAGCTCCCATTGAACGCGCTCGTAGAGCGGCTTCCCGTCATCCCGGCGGGTCATCAAAAAAACGCCCCGCCCCAGCGTCGGGTGAGCGGAGCCCACCAGAATCCGACCGTCGGTGAGGCATGAGTGCGCCCAGTTGTGATACCGCGCCTCGGTGAGGGCGATCTCCTGCCCAGGTTCATTGCCTACTTTGCTTTGCATCACGATGAAGCCGCCCGTTTTATTGTTCTTCCGGTTCCAGATGGGGGTGTTGAGGCCGTCCCGCGTCCAGGTGGGATTGAAATCCGTCAGGGTGCCATCGCTCAGTTGGTGAAAACCCGTGCCGTCCGTGTTGATGATAAAAATCACGCTCTTCCAGTTGACGGTGATCGGATCATCTTTGAGCCGGCGAAAGCAAACGAGCATGTTGCCGGTCTTGGACCAGGACGGTTTAAAATCCCAATGCCCCGTTGTCAGCGGCTTCCCCTCCGGCTGGCCGACCTCATTGACATGAATCTCGCCGTTGCAGTAATAAGAAATCCGGGGTCCGCGTGGAGCGCCCGGCGCGCCGGCCCGGGCGGCGAAGGGCGTGGTTACGGAGACGACGCCGGCGGAAACCGTGACCGCCGCGGCTGCCTGCGCGGCGGTTTTCAGGAATTCACGCCGGTCCAGTTGTTTGTTCAAGGTCTTCATATAGATTTGCCTTTTTTCATGGTTTCTCTTTGCCGAGATATTTGGTGAACCACTCCAGTTCGAGTTTGGTGGCCTCCTCGAAACCTTCGCGATAAATGCCGTAATGGGTGATGCCTTTGACGACGTGGTACGCCACCGGCACGCCGTGCGATTTGGGTTTCGGGGACAGGTTGATCATTAGCCGAACAATCCCGGGAACTCTTCCTGCGGGTCTTCCTCAGGATCGCGAGGCTTGGGACACCGCTTCTGGGGAGCCAGCGCACGCGCCAGGCGCCCCTCCAATCGCCGCACAAACTCCGCGCTCCCACACGGACGCCCCGTCCGCGTCGCCTGGCGGATCGCCTCGACGGCCTGCGGCGCCACGCCCCGCTCCAGCCATTCGCTCCACCCCAGGGCCTGCCCCGTCGCCTCATCCCGCGCCCCGGCCCGAAACGGCCGCTCCGGGTCGAGCAAGGCATCCGGCGCGCCCCGGCCATGCGCCAACGCGCTGGACCACGGCCACTCCTATTTCACCACATTCCCATCGGCGTCGAGCACGGTCACGTTGGTGAAGCCTTTCTCCTTCACTTCGGCTTCCATCTTCTTCCGGTCGCCGACGACCACCCAAACCAGCCGGTTCGGCTCCACGACCGTCTTGGCCGCGTCCTCCACGTCTTGCCGCGTCAGCGCGCGAACGTTCGCCGGGTAGGTCTCATAGTAATCGTCGGGCAGGCCGTATCGCACGAGGGTGGCGATCGAGCCGGCCACGGCGTCGATGGTCTCCCATTGGCCCGCCAACCGCTGCGTCATCGCGTCTCTGGCCTTGGCCAGTTCCTCCTCCGTGACCGGCTTCTTCCCGAGAATCCCTTGCAGTTCGTTCTCGATCTCCTGCATCGACTCGGCGGTCTTGTCGATCTGGACGCTGGTCGAGACGTAGAACGGGCGTTGCGCGCGGGCCGGTTGCAGGCCGCTTCGCGCGCCGTAGGTCCAGTGCTTGTCCTCGCGCAGGTTCATGTTGATGCGCGAGGTGAACATGCCGCCCAGGATGCTGTTCATGGCCACGATGGCAATCTCCCGCGGGTTGTTCTTGGGCGGCGCCAACAGACCGGCGTAAATCGTGGATTGCGGCGAGTTCGGCTTGTCGATGACATACACCGCCGCCTTCTCCGGGTTGTGCGCCTCCCCGATTCTCTTCTCCGGAATATCGCCCGGCTTCCACGAAGAGAACAACTCCTCCAGCCGCGGCTGAATCTCTTCCAGCGTCGTGTCGCCGACCACGATCAGGGTCGCATGGTTCGGCTTGAACCAGGCGTCGTGGAATTTGCCGAGGTCTTGCGACGTGAGTTTCGCCACCGACGCCTCCGTGCCCGTGCCGGTCAGCGGATTGCTGTACGCGTGCCCCTCGCCGTATAAGAGTTTCGGCAAGACCCGCAAGGCCGCCTCGCTCGGACGCGATTTCTCCTGCTGAATGCGCGCCAGTCGTTCCTGTTGCACGCGCTTGAACTCGGTTTCGGGGAAGGTCGGGTGCAGAATCACGTCGGCGTAAATGTCGAGCGCTTCCCGGAGTTTCTCCTTCAACGTCGTCAGCGAGATGTCCGTGTCATCCAGCGTGGAACTCGCCGACAACTTGGCGGATCGGCGGCGAAGCCGGAGTCGACCAGCAGGTCGAACGTCAGAATGGGCAACGCGTGGCGCTCGGCGACGATCAGTTTCAACCCGTTGGACAGCGTGGCGCGATGCATGACGGGGAACTTCGCGTCCGGCGGCGTGCCCGTCGCCGGCAGCTTCGAGCGGTCGACTTCGCTGGGCTCGGCCTTGTAGTCGGGGAACGGGACGACATCCAGAATGTAGACGCCGTCCGACAGCCACGCGCGCGATGCTTGGGCGATCTCCTCGGCCGTGGCGCCCTTTACGCGCTCCAGAGTGACCTTATAGAAGTCGGGGCGCCCCAGGAACACCTGATTCGACGCCAAAATGTCGGACTTGCCGCCGAAGCCGCCGATGCGCTCGATTCCATAGATGAAGCTCGATCGATATTGCATCTGCACGCGCTCCAATTCCTCTTTCGTCGGCCCGTCCTTGAGGAAGCGCGCCATTTCCTCGT
>JAPLSS010000504.1 GCA_026398515.1 Candidatus Sumerlaeota bacterium
CACCAGATTCCAAAACTCATCCGAAATCTCCCACGGGTGTGTGCGCGCCATGGCTGGCCTCCGTCTGCAGGATTGACAGCAGATGGATCATCCAAGAGGAGGCCCGAATTTTCAAGCCATTTATTTATAGATAAGCTCTTAATAGTTGTTAGGTGGATCTACCATGATTCCCGAGCTTCTCAATAGCTACGTTCTCGCCCTCGGCGACGTTCGCGGCGCGGTGGAGGAACTTGATGAGGAGGCAATGGTCCGGCAGTTCCCTGGGGTTCCGAATCACCCTACGTGGACGATCGGCCACCTCGTCTACAGCGCGGAGGCTATTGGCGGCGAACTCGGCCTCCCGCCATGGCTTCCGCCATCTTGGATGGCTCTGTTCGGTACTGGTTCCATCCCACAGTCCACGGCTTCGGCGTATCCATCCCGCGCCGAACTGCTCGGTGCTCTCACTGACGCGGAAGCTCGGATCACGCGAGCTCTCGCGGCCTTGTCGCCCGAGGCGCTGTCGACTCCTCTCCCAGATGTCCGGTATCGCTCCATATTCCCTACCGTAGGCCATGCGGCAGTCCATGTCCTTTCCGGCCATACGTCCTTCCATCTCGGGCAGCTCAGTCTGTGGCGCCGAGCGGCAGGCCTGCCATGCCGCGGAGCGTCGTAGCGCAACTGGCAGGGGTCCACCTAACCACGCGTTGCAGCGGACTCGCTCCGCTCGCCGCTGAACGCGGTATCGCTATGCCTGAAGAAGATGAAGACACCATCGCCCGCAAGACAACTTGAAGTGCCGAACGAGACGATAGAACGACTGGAGAACGCTCCGTTCGCCGACTTTCGCATTCAGGCGGTTTTCGACGCGCTCCAGGCTCTCGGCTTCGGAGGCAATATCCGGCGCCGCGTCGCACAGGCGAATGAGATAAAGAAGGCGCTTGCGCCGCGCGATGCACGCGGGGGGGTCAGGGACAGGCAACGAAATCCCACGAGGGAGAGAGCGATGGCGGGCGTCTTCGGGCCGCGAAGGCTCGGGCGTTCGCGCGTTCGGGACGAGCGCCGCTTCCCGCTTGCTCCACTCGAGGCCATGGCATATTCTAGTGGAAACGGTGAGAGTTGGCGCGTCACGAACAGGGGAGGGGGAAGGGAGCCACAATGAAAGCGGAATTCACGGCCATCATTGAACCCGCGCCTGAAGGCGGCTACTGGGCCATATGCCCGGAAATCCCTGGCGCCAATGGACAGGGCGAAACGATTGAGGAAACCAAGAACAGCCTGCGGCAGGCGATTGAGTTGATTCTGGAGGATCGCCGGGCCGACATCCTCCGCGGTCTGCCCGAAGACGCCATCCAGGAAAAGGTGCTGATCGGATGAAACGGCGGGATCTCGAACGTAACTTGCGTCTCGTCGGCTGCTAATGGAGATGGTTCTATGGGAGTCATGGCGGAATCTATGGTGGCTTACGCTCAGCCGCTGCTCGATGAAACGGACGGCTCGCCAGCCCAGGTGCAGAACGCGTTGACGCTGGCCCAGCTCTGCTGGAATCTGGCTTTGCTGCCAGAGTTAGGGAGCGATGACAGCCTCTCCGAGATGCGGAAGGCCCTCAAGATGGATGAGGACGAGTTCGAGGGGTTTCGGCGCGACATCATCCTGCCGATGATCCAGAGGCATCACGAGATGTTCCCGGGCTTGGCCCCGATTGGATCGATGGACGAATCGGGAGGACTGCCGGTCCCGCGGACGCGCCCGGCGACAGCATCGCGTGCCGGGAAGTTCCCCGGGACTGGGCGCAATGAACCCTGTCCCTGCAACAGCGGGAAAAAGTATAAACGGTGTTGCGGGCGGTGAATGTCGTGGCGCTTTGTGGCGAATTGCCCTTGGGCGGATTCGAGGGCGGCAACTCATGGCCCTTCGCGACACCCGGAGAGAGATGAATATCGGCGGTTGAGTAGCGCCGGTCGCCTGACCGGTAATTCCTAGCCATGCCGCCCATTGGATCATTACCGGTCAGGCGACCGGCGCTACTCAACCGCCAGATGAATAGAGATGGTTGCATCGCGACGCGCTGATCCCCATAATGCCGGCGCTGATTTGGGGCAAGGCCCCGAGAAGGAGATCCAATGTCTGAGAAGAAGATGAACCTCACCCTGCGCGTGTGGCGCCAAGCTGGGCCGAGCGCCCGCGGGCGTTTTGAAACCTACCCGGCGAAGAACGTTTCGCCCGACATGTCGTTCCTGGAGATGCTCGACGCGGTCAACAACGACCTGCTCCTCCAGGGGATCGAGCCGATCGCCTTCGACAACGATTGCCGCGAGGGGATCTGCGGGACGTGCGGCATCGTCATCAACGGCAAGGCGCACGGACGCGATCGCGGCGGCACGGTCTGCCAGCTGCACATGCGCGGCTTCCGCGACGGCGAGATGCTGACCGTCGAGCCGTGGCGCGCCAAGGCCTTCCCCATCGTCAAGGACCTGGTGGTGGACCGCTCGGCGTTCGACCGCGTCATTCTGGCCGGCGGCTACATCTCGACCCACACCGGCGCGGCTCCCGAGGCCAACGCCATTCTGATCCCCAAGGCTAAGGCCGAATTGGCGATGGACGCCGCGGCCTGCATCGGCTGCGGGGCGTGCGTGGCCTCCTGCCCCAACGCCTCGGCCTCGCTGTTCGTGAGCGCGAAGATCTCCCACCTGGCGCTCCTGCCGCAGGGCCATCCGGAACGCGGGAAGCGGGCGCTGGCGATGGTGGCGGCGATGGACCGCGAAGGGTTCGGCCATTGCACGAACATCAGCGAGTGCGAGGCCGTCTGCCCCAAGGAGATCTCGGTGTCCAACATCGCGCGGATGAACCGGGAGTATCTGTGGGCGTTGGCGAGTTATTCGGCGGATTGACTTGGATTTCTCACCAGGCACGGTTCAGTTGCGGTTCCTGGGGGCGCGGGCGTCCTCACTCGCCATGAACCGCGTCGGATTTGGATTGATGGCGGTTGAAGCGATGCGGCGGCGACTCGCGTCGGCGGACAGAAGGTTATGCTCAGCCCCGAGTAGTTCTTTCGGACGCTCATCATAAACTCAATCAACCCGCGATGGGCCTAGCCCGCCGCGCCGGTCCGCCAGGGCTCGCCGGCGTCGCCTTCCTTGTTGAACGACCACGGATGTCCAACGTCCGTCTGTCTCATGCGCGTATCCTTTCCCATTCTCATTCCAGCGCGAACCAGCTCACCGAATACGGATGCAGCGTTCCTTCGCCCTTGTCGATCGACCGAATGTCGCCCCCGGCGCTGGACAACTTGTCGGACCAATAGGCCTTCTTTAGCGCCGGTTTCAAAACGGCGCCGTTCATCGTCACACTTCCGATTTGCGCGGCGCTCTTGTCGAGATTCAGGGTAAACAGGCATTTCTGTTTGTTGTCTTCGAAGTAATACGCCTTCACCTCCGGGGAACCGCTCACGAGAGCCGGAGCATACTTCGTATTCTTGATATTCGACAGCAGTTGAAAGGCGTAATAGGCGGGGTTGACCCGATAACCGCTCCGCGGGTCGCGATTGTCATTGAGGCTCAGCGGATCATGGCTGTAGGAGCTTCCGAATTTCATATATTCCAGCGACTGATAGAAGCCCGGGTGGCGGAAATTATAGTCCGTGACATAGAGCAAGTACCAGCAGGTGTGGATGAACTGCAACATTGTGCCGCCATACGCCGACTTGGCTCCTCCCGGGCTTCCCAAGTCCACCATTCCCCACTGATCGATGTTCCAGTGGCTCGAATACCGCGCCAGCGCGGCATTATCCTTCTCAAGGCGCGCCATGAAAGCCTTCAATTCGCCCAGTCCCTCGTCGAACTGTTCGTCAACGCTCGCTCTCGGCTGGACGACGTTGCGACACCATTGATACTGCGTCATCCCATCGATGTCGTCGAGTTTCGCCACCGTAGCATTCCACTGCGCGGAGTAGGCCGTCGCCTTCGCCGAATCCACCGGCGCGGCCCAGGCGAAGATTTTCACCTCGGGATGCTTCGAGCGGAGCATGGCGATGTATCTCTTCGCGCGTTCCGCATACTCTTCCGCCGTCATAATGCGGCCCCCTCCCAGCTGCAATTCCACTCCGAGGATCACGGAGGCCACCCGCACGCCGGCGCCCTTGATTTCCTTCAAGGCGCGATCGATCTCGTCCACCGTGCCGTGCCACACGTTCGCGTTTACGATGGCGTCGGCGTTCGTGTCCTTGCACAGGGCGATGAACTTAGTCAGGAAATTCTCCGTGGCCTGCATGCTCGCGGCATGGCGCTGGGAGGCCGCCTGCGCGTATTCCTCCTTGTTGAAGCAGTATCCCACTCCCTTCGGATCGTAATGCCACCAATAGCTGAGGCTGCCCCCGGGGTATTGGAAATGCGTCACCCCCATGTCCTTCGCCAGCCGGGTGAACTCCGGGTCGTGCGTATTCCAGTTCTCCAGATAGTGCTCGGTCATCATGCCAAAGATGGAATTGTTCACCTCGGACATCTGTGTCGTCGATACCGAGATGTCGACGCGCCCGTCGGCCGCCGTAAGTGAGGATCCCGTGGAAACGCACAGAGCGCACAACAGCAAAATCGGACGTATCGCCCATTTCATGGAACAGGCCTCCTTTCCGGTCTGGCGCCTTGCGGATGCTTGGCCCAATGCTCTCTCCCGCCTCGCTGGTTGCTCTGAAGGGTTGTGAACAGCGGCTTCCGCGACTCGTGGTCCGCTCCCGTCCGTCAGTCATAATCCCGCCAGGAGGAGATTCCGGAGTGGTCCGACCCGGAGGGGCGCTCGGAGACGATCGTGCCCATGGTGCTGACGGCGGTGTATTCGAAGTCCGGCTCCACGGCCAGCTGGACCGCGAATCCCGCCGCTCCCTGGTAATAGGCGCTGGAGTAAGTGGTGAACGCGGACCAATCCGTGGATCGACGCAGGAACACGTCATCGGTCCCCGACGACGAGGCGGAGCCTGTCACCCACAACGCTCCGTTCGCGCCGCACGCGCACGCGGCGGGATTGGCCACGCCCAGGTTGTTGACGACGGGGGTCGTGTCGGCGTAGTCGAGCCGGTAGAAAGCGCTATCCGTAGCCACAAACAGCTTGGTCGTGTCGGTGGGCGGGACGGCCAGGCTTCCTGAGTTCTTGCCTGAGGTCTTGTTCCAGATTTTGGTCCAGTTCTGGCCGGAATCCGTCGAGCGCCAGACGCCGGTGGAATGGTCATAGTAGTAGGCCAATGACGTCCCGGAAGGCCACGCAAACGGCGTCCCTTTGTCGTTCGGCGAGGAAATGGGGGGCCCGCCGCCGGTCAGGACCCAACTGCCGCCAGCGGCCAAGCGCCAGATCCCGCTGCCTTCGACCGCCGCCAGGATCACCTGCGAGCCGGCGGGGTACTCTACTTCCACGCCGTGCGGCGTCTTGCCGCTGGTTTTGTCCAGGAGCGATTTGCCGTCGGTCCCGGCGGGTTCCGTCCACGTCTTGCTGGAGGGGGTGAAGCGCCAGACGGCGCCGTCGGGGTCATCGCCGACGGCCACGTACACGTCGCCATTCGCGCCGTCCACGTCGACGCCGCGGACCAACGGCTTGGCGCCGGTCGGCGGCCTGGCGATGTAGGCCACCGACCGAGCGTGGTCGAACGAGCACCAGAGCCCGTTGTCGGTGTCGCCCACGTAGACGTATCCCGGATGGTTTGGATCGACGGCCACGGAGTTGTGAACCGCGAGGCCTGCTCCGATGACCGCGGGCTGCCACGCCGCGCCCCCATCCTTGGTCCGCCACATGCCCATCTGACCCACAACGTGGATGGTGTTCGTGTCGGCCGGGTTGATGAGGATCTGGTCGATCCCGAATTGGGTTCCGTCCAGCCTCTTCTCCTTCGACCAGCTGGCGGCGCAGCCGACGCCCTTGGCCGGGTCGCAACGCCACCACGTTTCGCCGTTGCCCGCGGCCAGCGCGATGTCGACGGTGGTCGTGGCGGCGCTGCTGATGTTGACCCAGTTGAATCCCGAAGCGGC
Source organism: Candidatus Sumerlaeota bacterium (assembly GCA_026398515.1). Lineage (GTDB taxonomy): Bacteria > Sumerlaeota > Sumerlaeia > JAPLSS01 > JAPLSS01 > JAPLSS01. The sequence continues at coordinate 5,991 of JAPLSS010000504.1, forward strand.
CTCCGCGTTCGTGCACTTCATCACCGTCGTATAGCGCCCGCTGCTTCCGCGCTCCTCCGGGGCGCAATTGCCCACGACGAGGATGTGGCTGCTTCCGTTGATGTAGCCGTCGATGGCGCACCACTTGGCCGTGGTGGTTCCGATGTTCAGGTTCGTCCAGGCCGTGTCGGCGGCGGCTGCGGAGGCGTTCTCCAGCCGCCGGATTCCCCCGGTGTTCGCGGCGACGTACAGACTGCCGCCCAGGGGCAGGATCTCCTCGGGGTTGGTCGGATTGGCGCCGCCGGTGAACTGCGTAGCCGCGCCCGCCGGGGTGACCCGATACACGCCCACGCCCTCAGCGGCCGCAAACAGGAACCCGCCGTCGAGCACGAGCCCCCTGATAACCACGCCGCTCAGCGCCAAGGTGGACCAATTCTGGCCGCCGTTCGTCGACTTCTTAATGCCCGTCAGCGTGCCCAGATAGACCGTGTTGACGTCGGCGGGGTCCACCGCGATCAGTTTGCCGACCGAGCGGGGATAGACCGTGCCGGTGGCCTGGACGGTGATGTCCGCGCCATAATGAACTCGCGACCACGTGACGCCAGTGTCCGTGGACTTGTAGAAGTTCCCTTGCGTGTCATTGCCCGCCGCGGCATAAAGCGTTCCTGACCCACTATGGTAGGTCGCCGAGGCGACGGCCCGGGCGCCGGTATCCTGGGGAATTCCCAGGGAGGACTGATACCACGTCTCGCCTCCGTCCACCGACCGTTGGATGCCCGCGACATCAGCGTTGGCCACCAGGATGGTGTCGCTCACTCGGACGATTCCGTCGACTTGTCCGCCGGCGTGCAGGCCGGAGGGATGGGATATTCCGTGCGGCCGGTCGTGTCGCACCGCGCTCCAAGTAGTTCCTGAGCCGTTGGCCGCTCCCACTTCGAAGGCATAGGAGTGGTGATTCTCCAGCCCCGTCGCCGTGTACGTGGTCGGGCTAAGGGGAAGATCCGTGATTGTGGTGTACGGCTCGGCGGAGTTGGACGTCCTGTAACGCACCTGGTAGCTGATGGGATCGCCGCTGGCGGCGAGCCAATTCAGCGTCATCTGGAGGTCGCCCGGCTCGGTCGCCGGGTCGCCCCACGCCGGCGCTCCCGGCGCGGCCGCCATCGCCAGGCGGAACGAGAGGGCGGCCATGACAAGGGGTAACAGCAAGAGCCTCCTTGCCGCTGGAAGAAGATCGGAGTCCAACGCAAGAAGGGCAGGGACCTTCCGTCTCTCGTTCATGGCGATGGCCTCATTGAGGAGTTGGGATTCCACCGATTTAGACTACATCCGTCCGCATGATCCTCACATGATGAAATGGGCCGGCGATCAGGGGTTTTCGCGCATCCCGGATGCGCCCCGAAACCACGCGATCCAAGCGCCGGGCCGTCCCACGCCTCCCGTTTGGAACGAAGCCTCATGCCTGACTGTGGCGTCATCCGGTCGTTGCGTTGCTTTTGACTACGCCTCGGCTTCGAGCGCGACCACGGCGATCTCGTTTTTGCCCGACCGGCCAAAGGGACGAGGCAGTGGCTGGGCGATGCCGTTGGCGTCCACCGTGCGGCAACGCAATTCGTATGGGCCCGGCGCCGCGGCCGTCGCCAGCGCGGCCCAGTGAACGAGGGTGTTGGGGATGGGCCAGGTGAACGGCTTCCCGGTCTCCGGGTCCATCTGCATCACCGGCGGCAGTTCGCCATTGGGCAGATCGCCGCCCCATTTCTCCGGCGGCGGCAGGATGGCCGCGTCCTGCCAGTCGCCCTTGGCCAGATACGGATCGTTTTCCGCCATGGGCGCGCCGGCGGGCTTGATCCAGTATTGCGCCTTGCTCAAGCCCGAAGGCCCCACCTGCGCCAGACCCGTGATGGCGACGGGCTGTCCGGCCCGGACCTTCTTCGGCGTCTGGATGAAGCGCGCACAGGTTTTGATGGGGCTTTCGACGTCGTTGTTGCGTTCGGCGTAGCTGTCGTTGGACTGGGACGTGTTCGTCGCCAGGATGCGGCGCAGCCACTTGATGGACCGGTTTCCGTAAAAACCCGGCGCGACGAGACGCACCGGTCCCCCGCCGGCCTGCGAGAGGAATTGGCCGTTCATCTTGTAACAGAGAATGACCGGCGCCTCCCCCGGCGCCTCCTCCAGGACCCGGCTGATAGGCAGCGAACTCTGGAAACAGTATTTGGGGTCGTCGCTATAGTCGCCGTAATAGAAGATGCGGCGGATGTTCCGCTTCGGCTCCGTCATCCAGAACACCTCGCGCAGCGGCACGCCTTCCCACAGGCCCATGCCGTACGGTGTGGGCGCGTTGGTGCAGGAGAGCACATGGAGAAATCGCACGGCGCGCGTCTCCGCCAGTTTCATGAGGGCCGGAAAATCCAGCGCGTTGCCCCGTTCGTTCGAGAGCGGATTGCCCATTTCGGAATCGCTGTCGGGGTCGGGGACGATTTCCAACCGCCAGGTTTCGGGGGTCAGGCCGAGAGACGGCAGTTGATCCGCCGGCAGTGTGTCAATGCGCGGGTTTCCGCGTCCGCCCTGCCTCCGGAACTTGCTCAAGGGCGTCAGGTATTCGAGTTCGCTGACGGCCTCGACCAGAAGCGGGTCCGAGACCACTTGTGTCTGCGCTTGCTTCGCCCAAACCGCCGGGGCGGGCAGCACGGCCGCGGCGCCCGCGCCCAATTGGAGAAAAAACCGGCGCGTCAGGGAGGCGTGCTCTGAGGCGAAATGCTCCGGTCTGTCCATAGCCGACTTCTCCCACTGCTTTGTCTTTGCCGGCGAAACGTTGGCATCATGCCGCGATCCAAGTCAATCCCGACCGCTCGTAGATAGGAGAAACGGGGGTCATTCATGGCGTGAGCGGTTCGATGGAGGCCTCAGTCAACGGGAGCGAAGTTTAACCGAACCCTCCCGAAACTGAAACCATTGGAGGCGAACGCCGTTTTCAGGGCCTCGGAGGGCTGGCCATCGGCCTCTCGGATGACGGCCTTGCATTCATAGTTCGTTTCGATTGCTCTGCACGGGTTTGTCGCCCTCGGCGCGCGACGCCCGCCTTCGCCGCTGCACCGCCTCGCGCAACAGGAATTCGATCTGCCCATTCACGCTGCGCAATTCGTCCTTTGCCCAACGATTGAGATCGTCCCACAGTTCGGAGTCGATGCGCAGCAGGAAAGGCTTCTTCATTCCACCAACTCTCAAAGGAATGAAAGCCACGGATGAACGCAGATGCGCACAGAAAGATGCTCTGCCTGGGGCCATCTGTGTTCATCTGTGTTCATCCGTGGTTCCTTTCATTCCAGTGGCGGGCGCTTTTAGTGATACAACGTCCCGGCGTTGACCACCGGCTGGGCGTTGGTCTCGCCGCAGAGAACCACCAGCAGATTGCTGACCATCGAGGCCTTGCGCTCGTCGTCCAGTTCCACGACGTTTTCCTGGCGCAGAAGATCGAGCGCCATTCGCACCATGCCGACCGCGCCCTCGACGATCTTCTGCCGCGCGGCGATGATGGCCGAGGCCTGCTGGCGCTTGAGCATCGCCTCGGCGATTTCGGGCGCGTAGGCCAGATGGCTCAGGCGCGCCTCCAGCACGCGCACGCCCGCTTTTTGCAGGCGCTGTTCCAGCTCCTGTTCGAGCGCCTTGGACACCTCGTCGATGCTCCCGCGCAGCGTGACGGTTCCTTCCCCTTCCCAGGAATCATACGGGTAGGCGCTGGCAAGGTGGCGCAGTGCGGACTCGCTCTGGATCATGACGTAGTCCATGTAGTCGTTCACCTCGAAGCAGGCGGCAAAGGTGTTCTCCACCTTCCACACAATGACCGCGGCGATCTCGATGGGATTGCCCGCCTTGTCGTTCACCTTGATCTTTTCGCCGTTCAGGTTATGCAGGCGTAGCGAGATCTTGCGTTTGGAGTAGAAGGGATTCGTCCAGTGGAATCCCTCGCTCTTGACCGATCCAATGTAGCGCCCGAACAGCAGAAGGACGCAGGCCTCATTCGGCTGGAGCATGAAGAAGCCGGGCGCGATCAGTATGGCCGCCAGCAGGAGGAACGGCGCGGCGATCAGCATCGCGACCGCGGACGCCGGCGCGACCCGGCTGTTGGCGATCGTGACAATGCCGGCGATCGGGCAGGCGATCACCAGGATGAACAGCGCGATGTCCAGACACAGCCACCCCCAACCCGAACGGACTTGCACGTCAATTTCGCGACTCATGGTTGCCACCCCCTGGCATAAGATTATATCGCCATGATATCATGGCGATTTCACACGTCAAGGGGAAAACGGATGGGCAGCAGCGGCAGTGGCCTCTCCGCGTGGCGCAGGCGTCCCGCCTGCTATTTCAGCGCGTGGGGTAGAGTCGATGCAGGCGGGACGCCTGCGCCACGTACCCGCCGAAGACTTCGTGCATCCGGTCGCAGTAGTAGCGCACGTTGTCCCACTCGGCGTCGCCGGCGATGCGGTGGTCGGGGCAGGGGAGGAAGCCGCCGAGATCGACGAGACGACGCAGTCGCTCGATCTCGGCGTCGATGGTTGCATGGTCGCGGGCGAAGATCTTCTTGTTCATGCCGCCCACGCCGCGCAGTTCCCGGCCATACTGCTTGCGCCATGGCTCGATGCTGGCGTCCCAAACGCCGACTTCGATGGGGAACATCGTGTTGACCCCGTTGCCGATCCACGTGGGGATCAGCGCGTCGATCTTGCCGTCGCAGTCCAGCGACACGATGTCGATGCCGTATTGATGCACGAGATCAGTGATGCGCCGGTAATGCGGGCCGATTTTGGCCTCGAACACGCGCGGCGAGATGAGCGGGCCGCTGCGATAGCAGATGTCCTCCCAGAAGTGGGCGAAATCGAACTTCGCGCCCGACTCCAGGGCGGTTTTGACGCACCGATGGCAAACCTCGGCGGCGGTCTCGATCATCTCATCCAGCAGCGGCTCGTCGTCGGCGAGCAGATAGACCGAGCCTTCCAGGGTCAGCCAGTTGCGGATGCGCCCATACAAACTGCCACAGAACAGCCCGAGCGGATAATCGCGTTCGCCCTCGCGCAGGAATTCGGCGCCGCCTTCGTCGAACGGGACCATCTGGTCGCCGACGCGAACCTTGGCTTTCCGCACGCGGTCCGCTGAGAAGCGGAGCCGGGGCTTGTAATGCTCCTCCCACGCCGCACGGTCCTTGAGCAGGTGGTCGACGTCGGGTTGAATCGACCCCGCGCCGGGGACCTCCAGGATAGTCACGCCTTCGCCGTTCATGATCGTGCGCGACCCGTCGGGCCGCTCCTCGATCACCCGTCGTTGAAAGGCCGGCGCCAGGCTCGTTTGCGGCGAGAAGAGGGTGTGCCAACAGAGATCAAAGCCGATCTTGCGGCCGAGCGCCTCGCCGGCCGGCGTTCCGTCGGCGTATGCGCGCGCCTCGTCGCGGGTGATGTGCCCTTCCCTGGCCCATTTGTTCAACGTCTCCGCCAGAAAGCCGAAATGGACCACCGGCGCGTGGTCCGCCGATTCGTAGTGGAGGATTCGCATGGCGGCTTCGCGATGGGTCATCATGGGGCGATCCCTCCAAACCGGGGGTGTTAGTGGCACGGACTCGCGGGATTCCCGCTTCCCTCAATCGTCCTGCCCCGAATCGTCCTGCCTTGGTCGGTTTCGCTCGATAGCACGACGTCAGGCAGGACGATTAAGGGCAGGACGATTGGGGGCCGCCATGGAATTCCGTCGCCCGAACGCTTGATTGCGGCCTCGTTTCTCTATGCTATTGCTCTCTCTTCTCCCCGCGGATGAAGTCGATGCGAATGTCCGCGGGCTTGTCGGTTTCCACGCTCAAGCGCAGCGCCACGATCTTCTTCTTCCAGCGCGGATTCTCCCCGACGGCGAACACGCAATCGTGGAATTGCCCGTCCGCTTGCAGGGGAACCGGAACGCTCTTCGGGGGGCTCCACCGCGTCAAGCCTTCGGCCAGCCACCACAGCGTGACCGAGCGCCCCGCGCTTGCCGCCATCCGCACGCGGACCGTGGGATAGGCCTTGCCGTTGATCGCGCAGGCTTCGAGGGTCATCGACGGCTCGCGCCCCGTGGTTTTCGTCGCCAGGCAACCGTCCGCAATCGCCGGCGGCGCCAGGTCCTTGGCGGCCGTCCAGCCGTCGAGCGATTTGTCGAACGAAAAGTCGAGTCGGGTGACGCCGCCCGGCGCGGAGGCCGCCGGTTGCTCGGGCTCTCTCTGCGGACGCTTCGGCTCGGGCGCCGTCCCCTGCTCCGCCTCCTCGAGGGGGTGTTTGGGCGCCGTGCGGCCCTTGAATCGCGCCATGGCGGCCTGCAAGTCGATGTTGTCGCCGGTCTCCTTGCGCCACTGGTCGGTCAACGCGCGCAGCTTCGCCTTGATCTCGGCGCAGGCGGGGTCGTCGACGCGGTTGTTCAATTCGTAGGGATCGTCTTTCACATTATAGAGAAGCCAGTCGCCGTCCTCGATTCCGACGGACCAGGCATAGAGCCACTCCTTAGTCCGCACGGCGCGCCAGGACGGGATGAATCCCCCGCCGCCTCCGGTCGAGTTGATCGAGAGGAAGACGGATTCCGGCTCCTTATCGCTCTTGCCCGACAACACCTGGGATAGGTCCACGCCCTGCACGCCGTTGGGGATCGGCGCGCCGCACAGGCCGAGGAGCGTGGGCATCACGTCGACCGACGCGAACAGCGCGTCCTTCTTCTGGCCCGCGGGGATCTGGTCCGGCCAGCGCAGGAGGAACGGGATGTGCGCCGCCTCCTCCCACGGCCGCTGTTTTAGGCGCTGCCCCTGGGAATACAGCATGTCGCCATGGTCCGCCGAGAAGCAGACGATCGTCCGCCCGGCGATGCCCAGTTCGTCCAGCGCCTGCGTCATCCGGCCGACCTCGTGGTCCAGGCTGGCGATCAGGCCATAGTACTGCGCGATGTCGCGGCGCGCCGCGGCCTCCATGGATTTCGGCACGTTCGGTCGCAGCGGGACCTTCGCCGGATCGTAGAGGTCGAATTCCTCCGGCGGCTTGTAGGGGTTGTGCGGCGGGCCAAACGAGAGCATGAGGAGGAACGGCCGCTCGCGGTTCGCCTTCATGAAGTCGATGGCGAGGTTCGCCTGGTTCGTCGGCTCGTATCCGTCGACGGGGATCGGCTCCGGCGTGTCGCGGTAATAGTGGGTCTTGTAGTAGTTGTGGCTGCATTCGAGGGCGGCCCAGAAATCGAACCCCTGGCGCGCCGGCCCCGGAGGGATGAAACCGCCGTGGCGAATGTCGCCGACCGGCGCGCGCCGGGCGCCTTCGAGGTGCCACTTGCCGATGTAGCCGGTGGAGTAGCCCTGGTCCCTTAACACCTCGGCGATAGTGATCTCCGACTCCGGCAGTTTGATGTCGTTGGTGATGACGCCGGTCGCGTGGCCGTAGCGCCCGGTGAGGAGCTGCGCGCGGTACGGCGAGCACAGCGGCGTGCACGAGAAGGCGTTGGTCAGCATCATGCCTTCGGCGGCGAGGCGGTCCAGGTTCGGCGTCTGCACGTATGGATCGCCCGCGCACCCCATCGCGCAAAAGCGCATCTGGTCGGCGAACACGTAGAGGATATTGGGGCGCTCTTTGGATTCTTCCGCAAGAAGCGGTGATTGCGGCAGAAATGAGGCCGCGGCCACGGCGCCGGACATGCGGTGGATGAACGCACGTCGGTTCAACGATTCATTGGGCACAACAACATCTCCTTCTCTTTGAGAACGGGGAGTATGGAGTCCCGCCTTTAGGCGGAATGTGCGATTGCCGGACTGTGCTTACCTAGCATCATTCCGCCTGAAGGCGGGACTCCATACTGCTGATCCTTGTTTAGGCCCGTAGTGCGACGTTCAGGTCGTACGAATACTCGACGACTTGTACGACCCAAAAGTCGCACTCCGAACTCAACCCGCCACGATTTCGGCCACATCCGCGATGAACAACTGCCGCGCGCCGTGAGGAGCGGCTTGGAAACACACCTTCGTGAAATCGCGGCTCCACGCCGGATGGCCGTCCACTCGGAACACACTATCCGGATATTTCGACGGGTCAATGGTGGGGATGCCGCAGACGATTCTTTCTTCTTCCGCCGCGAGATCGACCAGCCGGATTTCCATGCGAGCCCCGTCTTCGCCTTTCTGCCGCTGGTCCGTCACGATGAACCGTCCGCGCGGCTCGATGCTCGGATGGCCCCGGCCTTCGATCTTCCCGCTCAGGCAGCGCGTCTCCGAGCCGTCAAACCGAAACTGCCAGTAGCGCGACTTCGCGACGCCGTCGGCCTTCATGTGGCGAAGAACGTGAACCCCGTCGGCATGCCAGTTTGGATGGCCGCCGCTGGCGCCCCAGACGGGCAGGCGCTCGCTCCCCGCCCCGCCCTGCGCGAAGCGGATGTCGCTCCCATCGGGATTGAACGTAAAAACCATCGGGTTCACCGTGGCGGGCATCTGCGGATGAAGATAGCGGAGCACTTGCATCACCCGCGTTCCCTGGCGGTTGAACTTCGAATGCCAGAAGTAATAGGCGCCGCCGGGGCGAGGCGGGGCAGAGGGAACGCGCGCCGCCACGTCCGCCAAACTGACGAGCAGCGTCTTCTCGTTCGTGCGCAGGTCGGTTCGCCAGATCCCCTCGTCCGTCGCCGCGCCGGGCGGAAGGCGGCGCGGATTCCCCGGCTCCTTCGGCGGCACGCCGTAGCCGAGTTGCGTCACATCGCGCTGTTCGTGCGGGAAGCCGATCACGCACGACTCGTCCGGCGCGATGCTGTAGAGCGGGCCGGCGAACGCGCGGGTTTCCCGCGTCTCCAGGTCGATCCGCACGCACACCGCCGCATCGCCGATCACGTCGTTGGCGTAGAGGCGGCGATCCGTCGCGCCCCAATGCACGTTGGCGCCGGTCTGGAAGCCCCAGCAGCGCGTCGAGTACACGGACTGAATGGTTTGCTCCTCCAGGTCGATGACGCAGACCTCGGCCGCGTCGCCCAGCACGGGCATGCGGTCTTGGAACGGCAGGCGCGTGGCCGCCAGATAGCGTTGCGACGGGCTGAACGGCGTGACGTCAAAATAGGTCTGCACGTAGAAGCCGCCCTCGGGCGTAACCTGCATGACCGGGGCCAGTGTTTCACCTGGGCGGTAGGGCGTCAGGCGAAACGGCCTTTTCTTCCATGCATCGCGCATCGTTGTTCCTTTCTCCCGCGGGGTTGTCTTTCGGGCCTCTTAGAAACCGACCGGAACACTGCGGCTGAATGGCAGAACAGGCTGCGCCCAGATCGCAATTCAGACGCTGCCGTGAGGGGGCGGTTGACGGAGCAGCGGCTCCAACTGCGCAATCAACACCGGGAGATGAATCGTGGCCAGCGCCCAGATGCGTTCGTGCTTGATCTCGCCGTATTCATGCGCGAGCACGTTGCGCTGGGCAATGACCTTCCGCCAGGGAATCTCGGAGTGGACATTCTGGAAGCCGCGAGAGACGTTGTGCGCCGCTTCGCCGATGATCTCGATATGTCTTTCCACTGCGCCTCTTAGCATGCGATTGCGCAGATACTCGTCAAATGTCCGGCCGGACACGAACTCACACACCGCCCGGGCGGCGTCGAGCATGTCCCAGATATACGAGGCGTCGCCGGTTTCAGCCCGCATAAATGACCTCGTGCGTGCGAAGGATCTCGTGACGGCGATAGGGATTGCGCAGGGCGTCCTTCTCCACCAAGTCCACCGAGCGGCCGATGATTTGCTCCAATTCCTCGCGGATGTCGACAAGGTCCCACAGGCTCCAGGGCGCGTCTGGGGCAAAAGTGACCAAGACGTCGACGTCGCTGTCCGGACGGAAGTCGTCCCGCAATACCGAGCCAAAAAGCGCAAATTCCGTGATCTTCCACTTGCGGCAGAACTCGGGAATGCGGTCCGTGGGGATAGCCAAAGAATATCGGCTCATTGCGGCCCTCCGAGGTCAGTGATGCGAGTATGGGGGAACAGGCGGCGAACTCGCAATAGAAAGACGCTCGTCGTCTGCGGAATCGGCCTGCCTTGACCGGGCTTGCGCCGCTGTTGGAATGGATCCTCGAAAACTCCTATACGGCGCTTGGGCCTCTGCATACTATTCCGCCCGGCGATTGGCAAGAAATTGACATTTCAACGCAGGAGAATGGCTGTATGCAATCCGGGATGTCTTCCTTCTTAGTGCTCGGCGGGCTTTGGCTGACCCTATCCGCCGCCGCTGTCCGCGCCGACGACTGGCCCCAGTGGCGCGGGCCGGGCCGCGACGGCGTGTGGAAGGAAACCGGCGTCGTCGAGACGTTCGACAAGCCGCAACTCGACCTCGTCTGGCGGCAGCCCATCGGCGGCGGCTATTGCGGCCCGACGGTGGCGCAGGGGCGCCTCTACGTCGCCGACCGCCTCACCACCCCCACCGAACAGGAGCGCATCCTGTGCTTCGACGCGATGACGGGGGAGAGGCTGTGGGCTTACGCCTACGAACGTGAGTACCGCAACCTGCAGTACGCGTCGGGCCCGCGCGCCTCGATCTCCATCGACGACGGGCGCGCCTACGCTCTGGGTTCGTTCGCCGATTTCCATTGCCTCGACGCGGCTAGCGGCAAGGTCCTTTGGGGCAAGGACATGCTCAAGGAATACCAGGTGCGCGTGCCGCAGTGGGGCATCGCCGCCGCGCCGCTCGTCGAGGGCGACCTGGTCGTCCTGCATGTCGGCGGCTCGAACGGCGCGTGCCTGGTGGCGTTCGACAAGAAGACCGGCGAGGAACGTTGGCGCGCGCTCAACGACCGCGCCTCGTATTCCGCGCCGATCATCATCGACCAGGCGGGCAAGCGGGTTCTCGTCTGCCTGACCGGCGAGCGCGTGGTGGGGCTCGATCTGCAATCCGGGCAACTCGATTGGGAGTGTCCGTTCCCGCCCAGCCCCAGGCGGGGGCCGATCACCGTCGCCTCGCCCGTTTTTCACAGCGGCTATCTCTTCTTCACCAACTTCTATGAAGGCTCGTTGTTGTTGAAAGTTGTGCCGGACAAACTGGCGGTTGAGGAGGCTGGAGCACGATGCACTTCATCCAGAACGGCGACAAGGTTTGGCTGTTCACCGAGCGCGGCGAGCTGATGATCACCCGCCTCTCGCCGCAAGGGGTGGAGGTGATCAGCCGCGCCCAGTTGATCAAACCCATGGTGAGCCAGTTGCCCCGGCGCGGCGGGGTCTGCTGGGCCCACCCCGCCTTCGCCAATCGCCACGTTTACGCGCGCAACGACGAGGAGTTGGTCTGCGCGGATCTGACGGCGAAGTGTGCGAGTGGAACAGAATGTGTCAACGCCGCCGCATGGCGTGGAGGGAAAGATGACGCATCCCGTATTTCTCAGACGCGTTGTTCTGAAGAACTACAAGAGCATTGCGAAATGCTCGGTCGCTTTGAATCCCCTTAACTTCCTCGTGGGCCCCAATGGCGCGGGGAAAAGCAATTTCCTCGAAGCGCTGCGACTGGTTGCGGACGCGTTGAACACGTCTCTCGACCACGCGTTGCGTGAACGAGGCGGGATTCAAGAGGTGCGTCGGCGTTCGTCTGGCCATCCAACGCATTTCGGCATTCGGCTGGAGTTCACGTTGCGGGACGACGTCCAGGGACATTACGCCTTTCGCGTCGGCGCGAAGGAGAAAGGCGGATTCGAGGTCCAGGAGGAAGAGTGCCGCATAGAACCGGATTGGGGGAGCGCCTCGTTCTTCAAGGTCGAGTCCGGCGAGGTGAAGGATTCCAGCGCTCAGATATTGCCACCTGCCGCCGATGACCGCCTGTATCTGGTTGCTGCCGCGGGCTTACCCGAGTTTCGGCCTCTGTACGACGCCCTTTCGCACATGGGGTTCTACAACCTAAGCCCCGATGCGATTCGCGAGTTGCAGCCTCCCGATGCGGGTGAAACACTGAGTCGCGATGGCGGCAACTTGGCCAGTGTGCTCTCGCTCATGGAACGAGAGAACAAGGAGGCGCGCAATAGAGTCGTGGAGTTCTTGTCCGTCGTCGTTCCCGGCATTGTGGGGATCGAAACGAAGCATATCGCCAAGAAGGAAACCATCGAATTTCGGCAGAAGGTCGGCGGCAGCGCCAGCCCGTGGCGCTTCATGGCCGAGAACATGTCCGACGGGACATTGCGCGCGCTCGGCGTTCTGGCGGCATTGTTCCAGTCGGCGAACGGCGGAGCAAAGCGGGTGCCTCTTGTCGGAATCGAGGAACCCGAAGTGGCGGTCCACCCGGGAGCCGCGGGAGTTCTGCGCGACGCCCTGCGCGTAGCGTCCGCCAACACTCAAGTCTTGGTCACCAGCCACAGCCCCGATTTGCTGGATGACAAATCAATCGGCGATGAGTGCATCCTCGGAGTATCCAGCATCAACGGAGAGACCAAGATCGGACGACTGAATGACGCGGAGCGATCGCTCATCCGTGATCGGCTATTCACGGCCGGCGAACTTCTGCGTTCAAGCGAACTTGGGCCCAATATCGAGCAGATCAACCAGATTCCCGCTCGACAACTCGAGCTTTTCGGCGAGGCCAGCCGTGAATGAGATTCGACTGGCGGCCATTGTGGAAGGCCGTGCGGACGCCATAGCCCTTCCTCTTTTGACTCGGCGGATCGCCGGCGTGGTGGATCCTGCCCTGAGCATTCGGGTCCATCCCATTCTTCGAGTGCCGGCCTCGCGTCTCCTTAAAGAGGGGGAACTGGAACGCAGAATCGAGCAGGCGGCCCGCAATCTGGAAGGAAGAGGCGGCATCCTGATCTTGCTGGATTGCGACTGGAAAGACGGTTGTCCCGCCATCGATGGCCCGCGCTTGTTGGAACGAGCCCGCGCCGAGCGGCCGGACATACCCATCACTGTCGTGTTGGCCAAGAAGGAATTCGAGGCGTGGTTCATCGCCGCCGCTGCTTCACTGAGAGGGAAGAGGGAGTTGGCGGAGGATTTGACTCCTCCTTCGGCGCCTGAGGAGATCCGGGGCGCGAAGGAGTGGCTGTCGGCTCGCATGCCAAGAACACGACCCTGTGCCGAGACCATCGACCAGCCTGCCTTGACAGCGCAGTTCGATATGGACGCCGCGCGCCGAGGCGCGGACTCCTTTGACAAGTGCTATCGCGAGATCGTCCAGCTCTTGACGACGCTGCAGGGCTGATAATCAACGCAATCGCGATAGGGATGAGCGAAGGGAGCGGCTTTGCCGCTCCGGTTCTTTCAATCTGCTCGACGAACCTACGTCAATCAGACTTCATGCCTTCTTCACCGGCTCGTTGATCCGCTCATCGATTTCCTGGCGCGCCTGGGCGATCATCGCGTCGATTGCGATTGCGCCTTGATCTCCCAGTTGCCGCCGCCGCAGCGCGACCTGGCCGCTGGCCGCTTCGTTCTTGCCGACGACGAGCATCAGCGGGATCTTGCGCATCTCGGCCTCGCGGATCTTCTTGCCGATCTTCTCGTCCGACGGGTCGATTTCGGCGCGGATGCCGGCGTCGTTCAGTTGTTGCCACACCTGCTCCGCGTATTCGCGCTGGTCGGCGGAAATCGGCAGGACGATGGCCTGCACGGGCGCCAGCCACAGCGGGAAGTCGCCCGCCCAGTGCTCCGTCAGGATTCCCAGGAAGCGCTCGATGGAGCCGAAGATCGCCCGGTGGATCATCACCGGACGCCGCCGCGAGCAGTCGGGCGCGATGTAAGTCAGGTCGAACCGTTCGGGCATCGAGAAGTCGACTTGGATCGTCCCGCACTGCCACGTGCGCTTCAGGCAGTCCTGGATGTGGAAATCGATCTTGGGGCCGTAGAACGCGCCGTCGCCGGGGTTGATCTTGAACTTCACACCCATCTCCACGAGCGACTCTTGCAGCGCCGACGTGGCCTTCTCCCAGATCTCGTCGGACCCCATGCTCTTCTCG
>JAPLSS010000890.1 GCA_026398515.1 Candidatus Sumerlaeota bacterium
TGTATCGAAACGCGACGGTCACGCTCCATTCACGCGGATTCCTGGAATCTCGCCCCCAAAGGGAGATGGAAGCGTTCTTGGGCTGGCCGGCGCTCATGCCTGGTTTTTCCTCTTTGCCATAGGCGGTGTCTCTGTCGTGCCATAGCAGGTTCATCTCCCGTAAGGGGATGGACGTGAAGTCCTTGCGGGTTATCGGCACGCCAGTTCGTTGTTTGGCTGTAGATGACTCGGCGTGTTCGGCCAACCACCTCTGGAGTCCGAGGTTCCAGGCTGCAACGGCTTGAAGGAGGGTTGTTTTGCCTGAGTTGTTCGGCCCGGCCAAGACGATGTCGTCGTCCAGGGTGAAGGTTTCGTTCGCGAATCTCTTGAAACACTCAAGCCTGATTTTGGTAATCATCGGCTGCTTCTCCACGAATAGCGTTGCCCCGCCCACCAGGCGATCTCTGCGGCCCGGCACGCGACCAGCGGCCGCCACGCCCACCACAAGTGCACCGTCGAGGTACGCCCTTTCCGCGTCGGCTTCTCCCTCGACACCTCGGCCCTGATAGCCTGGATGGGGAGGTAATCGTCGATGAGTCGCCGATCGTCCATACTTGAGCAATCCTTGACGATATCCAATATATACTGTGTATCAAGTGCTAGGCTCTGTCATATGTTGCGGAGAGCCATCATGCTGGGAGGTGCTTGGAAACCGGGGGACAGTCGCTTATTTCGCGGGGCCGTTTCCTGCCGCCCTCCGAAACAGCCTCCTCCCGCGGCACAGACGACTGTCCCTGGTTTCGCCTCAAGGCTTCATGCGATCGCGTTCCTCGGCGCCTGGTCCTTCAGCGGAAAGGACAGCTCCTTCTGACGGCTCTTTCGCTCCCGCTCTTTCAGATCACAAAAAATGGCGGAATCACCCGGCAAAAGGCTTTCCAGACGCCAGTATTTGTCCGGCATGCTCCTCTCGCCACCGTTTTGAGATTCCTAGTTGATACCTGATTGTCTGTGTTGGAGAAACACCAAATATCGAATCGATCTCCGCGCCGGTCGCGAGAACCATCACCGTGACCCGGAACGAAGGTGGCGGCGCAAGGGCGATCAGATAACGGATGTCGCAGACCCGCGCTCTTGCCTTCTCATTCCACCGTGCATCAAGGACTTTCACTGCTCCTGGGCGATGGTGGCCAAAGTCAATGGTCACGGACTTGCCCCTATGGTGTTTCACCTCCAAGAGTTGGTTCCGAAGGTCAGGAAACAACCCCGCGCCCGGCGGATAATGATATCCGAGGGCCTTGGCGACCTCGAACTCGAACCAGTGTCCCTTGGGGCGGACTTCGAGAATGCGATTGTCGCCGTCGCGGGGCGCGTCAATGCCCATCAACGGCTTAAGAAGCGTCGCAAGTTCTTGCAGTGAATAGAGGAGCGAGGGGTCCGCCGGCGCATTGGCCAAGGGGTCTCCATCCGCCAAGTCCAATCCATGGATCCGCTGTTTTTTTGCAAGAGCCAAGTCGGCGGCGGGCATCAGCGACAATTACACCTCCTTCTCGGATTGGACGTCAAATGCGCACGCGACCAGATCATCCACGCGTTTCCGCGTCGCCCGGGCTTCTTCGTCGTTGCCGCGAGAACGCACGCGTCTGACCAGTTGCTTCACTGTAGCGATGATTTCCTGAGACACGGGCGATGATATATCCGGATACGGGTACTTTGCAACATATTGCGTGATGTAACGACGTCTGGCGGAGTATAAGCGGTTGTTAAAAGCCAGATCATGATAGCGTGACATCAGATGAGAATTCGCAATGCCAAGGATAAGGTAGATGGCGTCGTGGGAGATGCCAGGGCGAACCGTTATCCAGTAGCAGTCGCCATCGACGATGCTTCCGCTAGAATCCAGATAGAATCGGGGCTCGGGGCTGATATCTGGAAAAACAATCTTCGGCTCTTCCCAGGCAAGAGGATCTTGCGGCACCCATATCTCGTACCACTGTCTTCCCGCCTCGATCACGTATTGTCGGCCTTCAAGGCGGCTTCTATGAGCGTCGAGATACGCCTTGGCCCGTGGGAACCGAGTTAAGTCAACGGCGCGGCGGCGTCCATTGATTATTTCATGCGGATAGAGAACACGTATGGAGGGTTGGAATCCCTGGGGAAGGGCCCATTGGCAAGCGTCTTCATGTCTGAGCAAAGGATGCAACAAGCTTGGTTCTGGTCGCAACTCAATAGGCAGATCGTCCCAGTCGCTTCGGATGAAAACCTCGTCCGCCGTTGTCTTGACTCCCACTCTAACGGCGGCAATGTCATTGATGCATCCCTTGGCGTTCTTGCGCACCTGAGACAGCCAGTCGGACTCGCGGGGCGTGGCGAGCGACCAGACCTGTTTCGGATTCTGGTCGATCGCCAGTTCCCCCCGGGCGAGGCTGAAAATGCCTTCGGGCAAGCGGTAACGGCCCGGCTCTGCGTCGTCCAGAATTTCAAGAACGCTCGAATATGCGGGGAGGCTCTCGGCCTCTTCCTTAGAGGCTTGCGTTTCTGAATACACCCGTATGAAGCGAGCCGGCCGGCGAGGCCCGCGCTTGGAATCGTTTTGCTTGCGTCGCCCCCAGAACACCGCGGGCAAGACAGCGGCTTCGAATAGCTTGGTGTCGCCCAAATCAACGATCTCGTCGATGTCATAATGGCGCGCCAGAAATTCGCGAACCGAAGAGCCGCCCATCGTCGAGAGAAACCGATTCGATGCGATAACGCCAATCGCCCCTCCGGGCCGCAGGGCGTCCGTGGCGGCAACCAGAAAGGCGTGG
This sequence comes from Candidatus Sumerlaeota bacterium, assembly GCA_026398515.1. Taxonomy (GTDB): domain Bacteria; phylum Sumerlaeota; class Sumerlaeia; order JAPLSS01; family JAPLSS01; genus JAPLSS01. The sequence continues at coordinate 2,784 of JAPLSS010000890.1, forward strand.
TACAGATCCACTCTTCCAGACAAGCCAAAGCGCTCCGCAAGAGCCTGTGATCTTTCGGCCCCCAGAACCTGCGTGCGGACATAAGGCGGATTTGCAATCACCACGTCAAAGTCTTCCGGCAGGTCCGCGGATGAGGGGATAGTTTCCCACAATTCGTACTGCTGTTCGCGTATCCTCCAGAGGGTCAAAAAATCGCCGGCCATAAAGTGCAAATTGGCTTGCTCGAAGCGCGAAAGCCTGGCTTGCGCCGCCTCCAGCGCTTGCTCATCCGTTTCGACCGCATAAACCTCTGCGCGATACTTGCCGGCGCTTCGCAAGCATCCCAAAATCGCCTCCAGAAGCACACCGTCTCCGCAAGCAGGATCGAGAATCCGAAGCGGGGCGTCAACACGGCGCTTCGTCAGTTTCAGAAGCCGCTCGGCGACAAAATGCGCCAACGGGACGGGAGTATAGTGCGCTCCCGATGCCTTTCGGCGCGCGAGGTCCGGGGATGCGGCGCTCTTGAGTCTCATAGTTTGCCCACAGCGATTCTACACTTACTGCCGAGGCATCTCTTTGCAGGTTTGGCCAGTCTCACCTCCCCGCGTCCATCAGGTACATCGGCATCGGCCACGTGGTTCCGGGCAGCGGGAGGCGAGAGTTGGCTTCGCCGAGGAGGAGCTGCAATACAGAGATCTTGCTCGGGGCTTCGACGATTTTCGGCGGCGTGGGCAGCCCGACCTTCTCGGCCAGTTTCGCGATGGCCGCCTCCCGCGCGCCCAGCTCGTCGACCAACCCGAGCCGCAGCGCCTGGCGTCCGCTGTAGATGCGCCCGTCGCAGAGGGCTTCCAGGTATTGCCGCACGGTGGCGTCGGGCGGGATCGGCTTGTCCTTGACGGGGAAGTCCGGCTGCTGCGCGTTCTTCATCGCCGCCGTCAGGGCCTCCGCGCGCGTCGCCAGGATCGCCTCGACGAACTGCTGGTACACGTCGTCGATCATCCCTTGCATCAGGCGGCGCTCTTCTTCCGTCATCGGGCGGTTGGGCGAGCCGATGTCCGTGTATTGGCCGCTCTTCACCGCGTCGAACTTCACGCCGATCTTGTTGACCAAATCTTGCCAATTCGTCAGTTCGAAGATCACGCCGATGCTGCCGGTCATCGTGCCGGGATTGGCGAAAATGCGATCGCAGGCCGCGGCGACGTAATACCCGCCCGACGCGGCCAGATTGCCCAGCGACGCGTAGACCGGCTTCGATTGGCGCGCCTGCACGATCGCGTCGTACATCTCTTGCGCCGCGCCGACCACTCCGCCCGGCGAGTCGATGCGCAGCAGGATGCCGCGCACCCGTCCGCTGTCGGCGTACTTCTTCAGTTCCTGCGCGACGCTGTCGGCCGAGTAGATCAGATTCTCCACGCGCACCAGCCCAATGGCGTCGCCAATGGGCAGCGCTTCGCCTCCGAGCAGGAAGCGGCCCATCACGTTCACCACGACGAACAGCGCCACCGCCAGCAGCAAGAACAGTCCAACGAAGAAGGTGCAGCCGCGGCGGGGCCGCCGGGGCGCCGCGGGCTTCGGCGCAGGCGGCTTCGACTGGTCTTGCTCAAGGGGCGACTCGGGATTCTGGGACACGGGCATCCACCTCGAAGCGAGGTTCGGCGCAGTAGATCTGCTGCCGTTTGCGAGCGTGGTCCCGTAGATACGGCGCTTGGTCGAAGAAGTCAATGATGGCGGCGGCTTTCTTGCCCTTCGCCAAGCGCAGGGCGCGCCCGATTCGCTGCAGGGCTTTGGTTTCGCTGCGCCCGCCGCCGGCCAGGATCACGGCGTCCAGCGTCGGCACGTCGAGGCCTTCGTCGGCCAGGGTGGTGGCGATCAGCGTCATCAGGCGCTTCGCTTCCAGATCGGCCAGCGCCTTCTGGCGCACGCGCGCATCGTCGGCGCCCTGGACGAACCGCGCCTCCGGGATGAACCGGAGCAGCTGCTCTCCGTGTTGCACTTCGTTGACGAGAATGAGGGCGCTCTTGCCTTGCGCGTTGAGCGCCTGGGCTTCGCGCGCGATGATTCGATGGCGCTCCTCGTTGTCCACCACGTGGCGCCGGTAGACTTCATGGTAGTCCGCGTGCTCCGGCCGCCCGCTCAGCCCCGGAACCGGCACGAACCGGATGCGCGGCGGAACGAGGTAGCCCAGGTCGATCAATCGCGAGCAGTTCGCCCGGTAGATCTTCGGCCCCAGCGCCGCCTCCAGCAGCATGTCGTGGCGGTCGGCGCGATACGGCGTGGCGCTCAGGCCGAATCGGCAATCGGCGGCATGGGTCTGCATCGCCACCGCGTAGCAGGTTTCGGCGGGCACGTGGTGGCATTCGTCGAAGAAGACGACCGAGGCCGATTGAATCGCCTCGGCCAGCGCCTGCTTGCGCCCGGCGAGGTCCGTCGTGTCGTCTTCTTCCGGCTCGTCGTCGGCGAGGCTTCGGCCGTACGCGCCGCCAAAGGCGCGCACCGCCGTTTGAATCGTCGCCACGGTGATCGGCTTCAGGTCGATCGCTCCGTCGCCGACTTGGCCGATCTCGTCGCCGAGGTTCTCATTCAGCAGGCGGATGGTTTGGAGGAGGAGGTCTTTCGTGTGCACGAAGAACATCGTCCGCCGTTTCAGCCGGGCGATGATCTTGGCGGCGACCAGCGTCTTGCCCGACCCGGTGGCCATCTCCAGGACGCCGCGCTTGGCCTCGACCGCGCGGCGCACGGCTTCCTTCTGGTACGGCCGCAGCTCGGCCGACATTCTCCATTTGAACTCGGGCTGGCCGGGCTTGCGCTCGTCGACGAGTTCAAAGTCGGCCCCCGCCGCTCGCAGCGCCCCTTGCACTGCGTCCAGAAGGCCGGTGGGGAAGGTCAGATCGCGGCGGTTGAACAGGCGCTTGCGCCCATCCCACGAGCCGTCGATGAACTTCATGCTGTATTGGTGGCCGAAGACGGGAAACGAGGTCACGCCGTCGATGCGGTCGAACGGGATCGGGGCGCCGCTCAGGCGGGTCAGCGTGTTGCCGACGATGACGCGCAGGCGCTTGCGGATCCAGCGGCTGCGGTAGAGGTCAACGACTTCGGGGGGCGCTTCGTTGGGATGCAGATAGAAGATCCGCATCACTTCGGCCAGGTGCGCGATATGGATCTCCCAGCGTTTTTCCTGGGGATTCCAGCGGCGGGAGCTCAACCCTCGTATCTGACGGACCAAGCTGGGATCAAAGGGGAATCTCACGCCGATCGTCTCTGAGTCGATCAGTTCGATCTCGGCGCTGGACATTCGGGGCGCCTCTTTCGCGGACCGCGGGAATTCAAGTGCGGAGTTCGGAGTGCGGAGTTCCCGGACCACGGCCCTCACGCGTCAAATGAACTCCTGGGCCCGAGGAACTCCGAACGCCGCACTCCGCACTCCGAACTACTCTCATTCCGGCCGGGGCAGCGAAATGTCCTGCAGCAGCTCGCCCAGGTTCAATCCGCCCTTCGCGTCATCGTCTTTCAGATACGCCTTGACCCGCGCCCGCTCCTCTTCCTGCAGGTAAGCCTTCCGGTTCAGCGTGATGCGATTGCCCTGCACGTCGAGCCGCACAATCTTGACGGTGAGTTTATCACCGACCTTCAGGACGTCGCCAACCTTTTTCACTTTCTCTTCGGCCAGGTAGGACACGGGCAGGAAGCCCTCGATTTCCGGGGCGAGCTCCAGGAACGCGCCCGAGTCGATGACGCTGACCACCGTGCCGTCGATGGCCGAACCGTTCGGATGGCGCGAAGCGAACGCCTGCAGCGGGCTGGGAGTCATCTGTTTGAGCCCGAGCGAGATGCGTCGCGTCTTCTTGTCCGTTTTCAGCACGATGGCCTCGACCTCGTCGCCGACTTTGAACGTCTCCGCGGGAGTCGGCGGGGTCTTCGCCCAGCTCAGGTCGCTCTGGTGAATCAGCCCCTCGATGTTTTCGGCCAAGCGCACGAACACGCCGAATTTGGCGATTCCGGCGACCACGCCCTTGACCCGGCTCTTCGGCGGGAACTTCGTCTCCGCCTCGACCCACGGGTCCTCGCTGATCTGCTTCAAGCCCAGCGACAAGCGCTGGCGCTGAGTGTCGATGTCGAGCACCGCGGCCTGGATGGAGTCGCCTTCCTTGAGCACGTCTTCCGGGCGCGTCGGGGCCGAGGACCAGCTGAGGTCGGAGACGTGCACCAGGCCGGTCAGGCCCTCCTCCAACCGAACGAAGGCGCCGAACTTGGTCAGACCCGTCACCTCGCCGCTGACGATCGACCCCTTCGGGTATTTCTGCTCGACGCGCGTCCACGGGTCGGGCGTCATCTGCCGGCGGCTCAGGGTGATTTTGCCCGTCTCGGGGCTGAGTTTCAGGACCTTGGCCGCGACCGCGTTTCCCGGCCTCAGATGGTCGATGGGGGCCGCGGTCTTTTCCCACGAGACCTCCTCGCGCGGGATGAACGCCTCGACCCCTTCGACGTCGACGAACGCCCCAAATCCCAGCACGCGCTGCACGGTTCCTTGGACAACATCGGCGACCGTCAAGCGCGACATCAGGCGCTCGCGCGAGCGGTCGCGGGCGATCTCCATGGCCTTGCGTCGCGAGATGACGGCGCGCCCGCGCCGGCGATTCAACTCCAGCACGGCGAACTCCACCGTCTGCCCGACCCAGCTGTCCAGATTCTCCACGCGCCGCAGATCGATTTGCGAGGCGGGCATGAAGCACTCGATCCCGCAGTCGACGAGCAGGCCCGACTTCACCGCCTTCGTCACCTCGCCCGTCATCGTCGTGCCTTCCGTCAAAGTCTTCTCCAGCAGCTCCAGCGCGATCAGCCGGCGCGCTCCCCGGTGCGACACGATGATCTGGCCCGATTCCGCGTCGCGCGATTCGATCAACACGTCCACGCGATCGCCGACCTTGACCGTCAGGTTTCCCTTGGCGTCGCAGAACTCGCTCGGCGAGGCCATCCCCTCGCTCTTGTCGTCCAGATTCACCAGCACGACGTCGTCGCCGATGGCCACCACCGAGGCGGCGCGCACGTCGCCGACCTGCGCCGCCTGCAAATTCGACAAATACGCCTCCATCAGCGCGTCCTGCTCGTCGCGCTCGGTTTCGGGGTCCACGTCCGGGTCGCTCTCCTCCCATTCGAAATCCTCGGATTTCGGCGTCGGCTCCTGCATCGAGGGGAGGTTTGGAGTCTCGCGATCGCTCATGCCTTCAAACTCCTCAGAGAGTGTGGCGCTCGGGGCGCCGGGTTTGGATCTATCTTCCACCGCGGAATCATGCCTATCCGATGAATTCCACGGAAAAGGTCTTCATGCCTTCAACACCCGCTGGCGCACTTCGGCGATCCGGCGCATCATCTCATCCGCACAGGCTTGATAATAGTCCTTGTTGCCCATGCCCGCCGGGCGTTCAGGCAGATCCCCCGGCTCGCCATACGCGATTCGGACTTTGCACGGCCGGATGAGCAAGGCCCCAAGCGGCATCGCCCGGCCCGTTCCCTCCACGTACAGGGGCAAAATCCGCGCCTTTCCCATGACGGCGATCATCCCGGCGCCCGCGCGTCCCCGGCCCAGCGTCCCATCCCGTGTGCGCGTCCCCTCGGGAAACAACAGCAACGGTTCGCCGCGCCGAACCACGTCCACGGCGTTGCGCAGTCCCGCCCGATCCACGCCGTCCCGATCGATGGGCATGGAGTAAAGCCAATGGATCAACCTGCCCAGAATCGGCCTGGAAAACAACTCTTTCTTCGCCAGCGACCACAGAATCGGCGGCGTAAAGGCGCCGATCAGCGCCGGGTCCAGGTTGCTCGCGTGATTGGACACGAACACCACCGGCCCCGGGACCGCCCGCGGGATCGTCCCTTCTCTCGTCACGCGCAGATAAATCCGCCCCAGCGTCATCACGAACCATTGGGTCGCCCGATAGAACGCGCGCCGCGCCCGGCTCGACGAAATGGAAGGGTCCTGGCTCACGCGTTTGCCTTCCACGAGAGGGCCTTCGCCCCCGAAGAACCCAGGTTCGGAGTGACGCCTCTCGGTGTTCTCCAAGTCAATTCGGAAGCGCTTGGGATAACGCCTGACGGCGTCGCTCCGAGCCTCATTTGCGCAGCCATCCCCATTTTTCCTTCGCCGCCGCGACCATGATGCGCAACTC
>JAPLSS010000506.1 GCA_026398515.1 Candidatus Sumerlaeota bacterium
GCTCCGGCGGCGAAAAAAGGCAAATCCGCTCTGCCGACGCCCTTGTTGCGCTTCCCCGCGCTTCCTCTCGCCGATCCGAAACAGGACCTCCTGGTCTTGCCTCTTCACGAAGGCCTTGTGGTCCCGGCATCGGATCTCAGCTTGCTGGACTACGGGCGCGATTTCACCTTCTTCGGCTGGCCGCCCGGCGGATTGGTCATGCCGTGGGTCGGCGTCACCGACATGGGCCGGGCGATGATGGCGTTGGTGGAAACGCCCTACGACGCCGGCCTGCGCCTCCAATCCGCCGAAGCGGACGGAGCGCAGGCGGTCTTTCCCGTCATCCAGTGGTTCCCTTCGCTGGGGCGATTGAACACGCCGCGCGTCCTGCGCCTTCGCTTCTTCGACCACGGAGACTATGTGACGCTGGCCAAACACTATCGCGAAGCGGCGCGCCGGCAGGGATTGCTCAGGACGCTGGAGGAGAAGGCGCGCGAGCGGCCCGCCGTGAACCTCCTCCAGGGCGCGCCGGACATTTGGCTGTGGTTCGAAGGGACGCGCAACACGGAGTTCGTCGACCGGCTGAAGTCGCTCGGCATCCGGCGCGCGCTGGTGGGGACCGAGCCGTACCATCCGCCGGAGGTCACATCGGAGTTGATCGAGCGCATCAAGGCGGATGGCTATCTCGCCGCCTGGTATATGAACTACAAGTCGCTCAAGGGATTTCAGAGTTATGCCGCGTCGCTTGACTGGATGATCGGGCAAACGCGGGAGGAGGAGAATCGACTCCACTACTCCGCCAAATTCCTCGACACCGTGACCGCCCAGGCTGCGCTCGAATATCCGAAGGCCGATCCGCCCCAAACGCGCGAAGACGACGTCCAGGCGCGGTTGCGGCTCTTGCAGGCCAGCCAGGCGGAGGGCCTGGTGGTCGGCTCGGAGAACGGCGCCTTCTGGGCCGTGCCGGGGCTGGATTACATCGAGGGCATGATGTCGATGGTCTCGGAATTCGCCAAGTACAAGAAGGACGAGCCGCCCCCGCCGGGCTTCTACAAGGCGTGGGAGGCGAACGTGATGCTGCCTCTGGAACCCTCGGCGAAGTATCTGGAGTTCGCGGTGAATGAGCGAATCCGGGCGCCGTTGTGGGAACTCGTGTTTCACGACTGTGTGGTTTCGACGTGGCACTGGCACGACAACAGCCAGAAGATGAACGGATTGTGGGACAAGCGCGATCTGTTCAATATCCTCTATGGCACGGCGCCGATGTGGATGCTCACCCGGCCGACCTGGGACGAGAACGAGGAGCGCTTCTTGAAATGCTATCGCGACGTCTGCGGCGGGCATGAGAAGATCGCGTTTGCCGAGATGATCGGCCATCGCGCGCTGACACCGGATCGTTCCGTCCAGGAGAGTCGCTTCAGCAACGGTTGGCGCGTCGTGGTCAATTTCGGTGACAAGCCGCACGAGAACAAGGGAGAATCCGTCGCGCCCATGGGCTATAGGACATGGCAGGACACGCCGTGAGTCTCACTGTACCGAGAGATTCACGGCAGAATCATGGATGGCGGAATCATGACAACAGGACATGACTTCTAATGGAGAGGAGATGGAGATGAATCGTAGGACAGGTCGCGTGGCAATGATCTGCGCATCGGCGCTGGGGGCGCTGACATTCTTGAAGGGAGGAACAAATCCTATGGCCGCGGAAAGCGCCAGACCAGCAGCCAAGGAGGCCGCCAAGAGCGCGACGCCCGAGTCGAAGTTTGTCTATAAGACGATAGGGGAACGGCAACTGACAGTCGAGATGGACTATCCCCCCGATTGGAAGAAGGGCGACAAGCGTCCGGCCATCGTCTTCTTCTTTGGCGGGGCCTGGACCCACGGCAGCCCAAGCGCGTTCGCTCCCCAGGGAGCCTATTTCGCGAAGCGCGGCCTGGTCTGCGCGCGCCCGGACTACCGCACCAAGAGCAAGGAGGACGTGACGATCGCTCAATGCGTGGAGGACGCCTTTAGCGCCATGCGCTGGGTGCGCAAGAACGCCGAGATGCTGGGCGTCGATCCCACCCGCATTGTCGCCTCGGGCGGCTCGGCCGGCGGTCATCTGGCCGCGTGCCTGTTCTTCACCGAAGACTTGCCGGCGGGCGACGACGACGTGTCGGTCTCGCCCAAGCCCGCCGCGATGATTCTTTACAATCCCGCCTTGGATCCGGCGGGGTTCGAGAGCGGCAATCTGACCAAAGGCATGGACAAAGAGACGCTGGTGAAGATCTCCCCTGCGCGGCTGCTCCGCAAGGATATGCCCCCGACGCTGATGGTTGACGGGACGGAGGACATGTTCAACCCGTCGATCACGGAGTTCGTCGACAAAGAGAAGGAACTGGGCGCGCACGTCGAAACCATGTACGTCGAAGGCCAACCACACGGGTTCTTCAACTATTCCCCGTGGCTGGAGAAGACCACCGAACGCGCCGACAAATTCCTGCAATCCATCGGCTACCTGGGCAAGGAGCCGAAAGTGGAATTGCCGACCAAGGCGAAGCCGCCGGAACAGGCGGCCAAGGCGCCGGGGGCCGCTCGAAAGGCGGGCCCGAGGCCGAAGGCCCCCGCCTCGCGCGCCTCCGCCCCGGCGGCGGTCGAGGAGTGACACTAACACATCCGTTGGGAAACGCGATCATGTATCCCCGATACTCCCCGAAGGGGAGAAATATGAGTAGCCGTGGGTGAAGTCTTCGGAACAAGCAGGCGACAAGGAAGTCGCCGAACCCACGGAACGGCGCGTGGAAACAGCCCGACCCTGACGGGGTCGCACGACGCGGGGTCCCGCCTTTTGTTCGACCCCTTCAGGGTCGAAGGCATGGGCGCTGCCTTTCCGTGGGCTGGCGCCCACGGCTATTCATATCTCTCCCCTTCGGGGAGAAGACTTGGAGATGCATTCGGGGGAACTCATGATACATGATCGCATTTCCCAACACTCTTGGATTCGAAGCCGGGCGCGGCGTGAACGGACGAAATTCCGCCAAGTAGCCAGTTTCTCGGCTCTGCCGGGAGCCAATGCGGTGTCGCCGCTTCGCTCTGCCACCGCGCTCCAAGGCGCTTCGCGCAAGGCTATACCGGCCTGTGGGCCCGTGAACACGGCTAAGTCGACAACCCCTTCAACGAAGGGTTAGTGAAAAGACCCCTGCTTTGGGGAGAGAGGAGAGGCATCGAATGGAAAGTCGTGTGGCAGGGATCGTCGCTTGGTGTGCGTGCGCTCTGACATTTATTGGAGGAGGGGTCAGTCTCATGGCCGCGGAAAGCGCAAAGCCGGAATCGACGTTCGTGTACAAGACCATCGGGGAACGGAAACTGCCGGTCGAGATGGATTACCCCGGTGATTGGCAGAAGGGCGGCAAGCGCCCGGCCATCGTCTTCTTCTCTGGCGGGGCCTGGACCGCCGGGGGGCCGAACGCGTTCTCGAAGCAGGGCGCCTATTTCGCCAAGCGCGGCCTGGTTTGCGCGCGCCCGGACTACCGCTTGAGGACCAAGGACAACGTGACGGTCGCGCAGTGCGTCGAGGACGCCTTCAGCGCGATGCGCTGGGTGCGCAAGAACGCCGGGATGCTGGGCATCGACCCCGACCGCATCGTCGCCGCGGGCGGCTCGGCGGGCGGGCATCTCTCGGCGTGTTTGGAGTTCACCGAAGGCCTGCCGGCGGGGGATGACGACACGTCCATCTCACCCCATCCCAACGCGATGGTCTTGTACAATCCCGTGCTGGATCCGGCGGGGTTCGAGGACGAAAGCATTATAAAACTTCTCAATGGCATGGACCAGGAGACGCTTGTGAAGATCTCGCCTCTGCGTCACGTTCGCAAGGACATGCCGCCGACGCTGATCATCGACGGGACGGAGGATCGGTTCTACCCTTCGATCAAGGAGTTCGTCGAGAAGGAGAAGGAATTGGGCGCGCACGTCGAGACCATGTACGTCGACGGCCAGCCGCACGGGTTCTTCAACTATTCCCCGTGGATCGAGAAGACCACCGAGCGCGCCGACGAATTCCTGCAGTCCATTGGCTACCTGGGCAAGGAGCCGAAGGTGGAATTGCCCCACAGCGCCGCATCCGCGTCGAAGCCGGCGCAAAAGCAGGGCGGGGCGAAGAAGGCGCCTGCGTCGAAACCTGCTTAACCGCAAAGAACGCAAAGAACGCATAGAAAGGTTTCTATGCGTTCTTTGCGTTCTTTGCGGTGAATTGTTATCGGCAATCGGCTATCAGTAAACCTTCTGTATCTCGGCGCCGGTGTAGTAGTGCTGGAGGATCTTCTCGCACGTGAAGCCGCGCTGGCCCATCATCACCGCGCCCATCTGGCACAGCCCGACGCCGTGCCCGTAGCCCGCGCCTTCGAATTGCACCTCGTCGACCAGGTTGTCTTTCATGACCGTGGTGAACGTGAAAAAGGTGCTGGGCACGACTCCCATGATGACTCGGATCGCGTCGCCGTTGGCGAGCGTGACGGTCTTCTCGGTCCCCTGCAATTCGATCTTGCGCACGCGCCCGCTGGCCGAGCGTTCCACGACCCGCAATCCTTTGAGTTTGCCAATGTCGAACCCGCGGTCGTTCGCCAGCTCGGCGATCTCCGACCCCTTCACCGTCCGCTTCCAGCGAAAGAAACCCTTGTCGTGCTCGGGAAACCCCTCCTGCGCCTCGTTGCAGTAGACGTCGGGCGAGGAGCGCAGCCATTCCTGCACCGCTTCCGGCTTGCTCAGGTCGGAAGGAAACGTCCACGTCATGCGGTCGACTTTCCCGGCGAGACACGGCGCCGTTCGCCCGGGCCACAGGTCCTCACTGTTGGCCGTCACCCCACCGCAGGAGTGCGAATAGACGGCGTCGATGATCTGCCCGTCTTTCATCAATACGACGCTGGCGGTGTCGCGCGCGGCCCGCGTCGAGTCCAGCGATTCCTCTCCCACGCCGTTGTAGACCTGGTCCTGCGCCGTCGAAACCAGTTCGTAATGATCGTCGCCGTAGCGCCCGCCGGCGAGCGTCTTGTGAATCGCTTCGGAGCGCGCGGCGATGGCCTGCGCCTTGAGCGCCTCGAACGGGGCGTGCGCGCCGATCTCCGCCGGCACGACGCTGCGCACGTAATCCTCGACGTTGACCGTGTTCACGGGGAATAGCCCGCCGTTGCCGGCGAAGAACTGGACCTGGCCGCGAAAGACCCCGCTCTGGCCCGGCCGCGAGACGCGCAACGTGGCGTCCTCGGCGGCGCTTGCGCCGCCTGCTCCTTTCGCGCGCGGGCGGATGATCCCGTTCATCGGCGCGCGGACGCCGCGGCCCTCGCGTTCGGCGGCCACGCGCAACGCCCCGATCGACGCCGGCGAGGCGGCCGAGATGATCTCGCAGTTCTTGATCTGCGGGACCATCGACTTGGCCTGTTCGGCGACGGCTTTCGAGGAAAACCGGCCGACCACCACGGCGGATTTGCCGTCCGACTCGATGATCTCGGTCATCAACCCCATGCCGACGCCGCGGTTCTGCGCGAACAGCTCCGCGTCGCGCCGGCTGTCGAAGCGCTTGAGCAGCAGCCGGTAACAAATCGGCACGGCGGCGGCCGACACGCCTTCGGGCGAAATGGCCAGCCGTTCGCCGGCGTCGGTTTCAAGAAACACCTGCCCGCTGGGGCCGACGAACTGCAATCCCGCGTCGCACTGCACCCAGAATGTCGCCGCGCCGGCGAACTGGCTCAATTTGATGCGCAGCGGGAAATTGCGGTCGCGCAGCGCCTGAAGGGATTCGGCCGAGGCGGGCGAGGGGAAAAGAAAACACACAACCGCCAGACCAAGGGCCAGGCGAAGACAACCCCGCAATCCGGACCGAGGCTTCCGGGCGGATAACTCATCCGGAAGGCGGTGATACATCCGGGTTGGGCGCGGGGCGACGATACGACTCATAACGAACACAAGGCATCCTCAACGGCATTCCCGCGCATGTTTCCGCCGAGCCCCGGCGGCGCGCCGAATCCCTCCACTCCGAACGAAGCCACGGCGGAGAGTCAAGCCCATCATCGCTCCCCGCCGCCCGCCGACGGGTCGAACGTCCACAGGCTGTCCATCACCGGATCGCCGGCGGAGCGGCGAATCTCGGACACCGCCGAGGCCTCTTTCGTCACATTCACCAGTTCCACGCGGCGGTTGACCTGCTTGTTTTCGGGCGTGTCGTTGGGGCGGATGGCGCGCGATTCTCCGTAGCCCTTGGCCGCCAGACGCGAGCGCTCGATGCCGCCCTGCCGGGCAAGGCGCTCGACAATGGCCTGGGCGCGGCGCTCCGAGAGGGCCTGATTGTATAGCGCGTCGCCGTCGCTGTCGGTGTGGCCTTCGACGCGGATCTGGGCGCCTTGCAGCGACGGGTCTTTCAGCGCCGAAGCGATCTCGTTCAACTGCGGCGCCTGGTCGCTACGGATTTCGGCGCTGTCGTGGTCGAACAGGACGCGCAGGGGAACGCGCCCGCCTTGGTAGGGCGACGCGCCGCGTTGGACGGGGGCGGCCAATTTCGCGACGATCGTCTTGGCGGGCGTGAAATCCAACACCTCGGCGCGTTTCAAGTTCGCGATTTCCCGTTCGAGCTCGCCGAGCGCCTTCTGCAGCGCGTCGTGGTTCTTCGCCTGCGGCGCGGATTCCAGATATTGCCGCAAGTCCCGGGCCGTTCGTTCGGGCTGCGCGTGCGCGCCCTGCTCGGTCTTCAGACTGGAAAGCGCCAAGTAGGCGTTGTAACGCGCCTCGACGCGTTTGGGGTCGAGTTCCGCGCACGTTTCAAAGCACTTGGCCGCCTTGTCGCGGAGAACGGCGGCATGGCCGGGATTCGTATTCTTCGACTGCTCGAGATACACGAATCCGAGGTTGAACCAGGCCGAGGCGTACCGCGGGTCGATCTGGACGGCCGTCTCGTAGCACGCCGCTTCCTCGTCCGAATTGGGCTTGGTCTTGCTGATCTCCAACCCGCGATCGACTTCCGCCTGCGCCTTCGGATCAGGCGGCGCGGCCAGAGCGAAGGTCGCGGCCATGCAGGCCGATGCCGCGATCAGAGCCAGTGTGCGTTGGGCCATTGGGGAGAATCTCCTTCCGATTCCCGGAATAGAGCGATGCATCAAAACAGGAACCCGCCACAAAGGCGCGAAGGCACAAAGAACGGAAGGGCGGTTTTTCCTTTGCGCCTTCGTGCCATTGTGGTGAACTTGAGTTTCAAAGCGATTCTTCCACAATCTCCACCCGCCGATTGAAACGCCGATGCTGTTCCGTATCGTTGGCGTAGGCCGGCGCGTCTTCGCCGAACGCCTGCGTCTCCAATCGCGCCGCATCGATCCCGCGTTCAACCAGCCACTCGCGTACGGCCCGGGCGCGTTTTTCCGAAAGGTCCAGGTTCCTGACGGAATCCCCGCGGCTATCGGTGTGGCCCTCGATGGCGAAGCGCTTGCCGGCCAATCGCGGGTCGGTCAGGGCGTCGCGCAGCGCCGTCATCTGGCGCGTCGCCGCGTCGCCCGCAAGCTCCGGGGAGTTCGACTCGAAAAGCAAAAGGGGCGCTCTCCGCGCTTCATAAATCGTTTGCCCGCCGCGGGTGATGCGGCGCGTGAGAATGGCGACGATCTCTTCGGCCGAATAGAACTCGTGGAAATCCGGCTTCTTGGATTCCTGGATCTCGCGCTCCAACTCCTCCACCAGGCCGCGCGCCTTATCCAAGGCCTGCGCGTCGTGCTTGGCGCCGGCGTCGCTCAGCTCGACGAATCGGTTGAAGCAGGCGCGCGCCTCCTGCGCGTCGCGGCGCGTTTGCAGCGTCAGGGCGCCCGCATTGTAAAACGCGTCGGCGCGGCGGGGATCGAGTCGCATGACTTCACGATACTCTAGCAGCGCCTGTTCCAGCTCGTCGCGTTTCTGCAACGCAAACGCCAGGTTGAAATGCGCCGCGGCGTATCGGGGATCAACCTCGATCGCGCGCCGGTAGCACAGCGTCTCGCTAGTCGAGTTGTCGTTCATCGCCATGCCGCGGTCGACCCAGGCTTGCGCCTCGCGGCGCTGTCGGGTCAAGACAGCGCCTTCTTCGACCTGCGCCGCGCCGGTCTGGCAAGCAAGCGCAAGCGCGCTGAGGAGGAACAAAACAGCCTGTCTAAGCATTGGCGTCATCCCGTATCCCGAATTCGCTATTCTGGGGAATCTCGTGCTCGCGCAGCCACACTCGCAAAGCCAAGACATGCATACCCATCGCCTCAGCCAGTTTGCCCAAGCTAATACGTCCGTCGCGATATGCCAAGAGCGCTTTCTGCTTCTCCCGCGTCAAGTCCCTCCGGATGTCCTTGTTCATTGCCAATCTCCCCACAGCGTGAAAGCCGCCCAGTAGCAGGGATGCGACCAGTCGGGATGTTCGGCGTTCTCGCGCACCGCTCGCTGCGCCTCGCGCAACGCCTGCGGCTTGCTCATGCCGCCAAGGTAGTTTTTGTAGAACGCGACCATCAGCGCCCGCGTCGCTTCGTCGTCCACGTCCCACAACGAACAGAGGACCGACGGCGCGCCGGCGAACATGAACCCTCGCGTCAAACCAACCAGGTCGTCGCCCGCGCCCAACTTCCCCTTCCCCGACGAGCAGGCCGACAGCGTCACCAGCGACACCCCGCGCCAGTCGAGTCCGAAGATCTCGTGCACCTCCAGTTTGCCGTCGTTCTTGCGATCGGGCGTCAGCGCCAATTGCGAGAACTGCGGGATCTTCTCGTTGAACAGGCCGTGGCAGGCGAAGTGCGCCACGTCCGGCCGCCCCAGCGCGTCATACCCGGATTTGACGTAGCTCTCCGTGGCCTCGCCCTTCAGTTTGACGATCGACTTGGGAAAGAGCGCCGCGACCTCCGCGGCCTCGCGCTCGGCCCCGGGCAGCGGCGCCAGCGGCTGGGTTTCCGGGTTGCCCAGAGCGCAGACGGCGCCGCGCCCAGCAGCGCGCTTTTTCGCCAAGTAGCGATACACGCCCGCCGACGGCGCCATGACGATGTCGCGTTGCGCGCCCATCGGCCCGCCGGCGGCGGACGGAAGCGCCGCGAACGGGACTTTGAACATCGGCCCCCAGGGAACGATGATCAGCGGGCCGGCGCCGAGTTGGACTTCGACGGGCCGAACCAGCCACTGCGCCAGTTCCTCGCCGGCGGCGCGGATCTTCGCGGCATCCGACGCGCGATCGGCCAGCAGCTTCGCGTACGCTTCCAGTTTGTCCGTCAGCGTTTTCATGCTCACCGGCGCCGTCGCGAGTTCGAGCGAACTTTTCTTCACAACAAAGACCCACAGCTCCTGCTTCTTCTGCCCGCCGATGACGTTCTCCCCATCATGATAAAACTCGACCAGCGTCGCGCCGTCGGGCAGTAGCGCCTGGATCTCCTTGGCGCCAGGCGATTCCACCGCGACCAGCGCGCCGAGTTCCGGGTCGGCGCGGCGCATCTGGTCGAGGAGGTCCATGCGCTGGCGCTCGAGCGTGGAAATGCTGGTATCCAGTGTGGCGCGCGCGGAGCGCGTCTTTTCCCCCGCCGGCTGCGCCGCCAGGTCCGTGCGCTCGCCCTGGAGTTTCGCCAACTGCGTCTGCAACGCGGCGTATTCCTTGGTCTCCGTTTCCCCCTTGGGACCCTTCAGCTCGCGTGTGGCCAGCAGGTCGAGGAGCGACTTGGAGCGCCCGCGCTCAACCGCCTCAAACGCGCCCGGCGGGTCGCCCAGTGCGATGCGCGACGCGGCCAGGTTGTTGTAGACATCGGGAAGCGTCGATTGGAACCCCGTGCGCTCTTCGGCGCTTCGCACGCGTCCGCGAATCTCCTCGTAGGCCTCGATCGCGTCGGCCAACTGCTTGACGGCTTCCTCGACGCGCCCGGCGCCCATCAGCGCGTAACCCATGTTGTTGAGATCGTGGCCCAGGCTTTCGACGTCGCCGATCCGCTGGTCGATCGCCACCGCTTGTTGATATTGGGCGACCGCCTTGT
>JAPLSS010000524.1 GCA_026398515.1 Candidatus Sumerlaeota bacterium
TTACCACCTACGATGCCTCGTACCTGGATCTTGCGATGCGGCTGGGATTGCCGCTCGCGACGCAAGACGCCCTGCTCGCGAGGGCCGCCCGGAAATGCCGCGTGCTCGCCTACAAGCAGGCAAGCGCACGCAGGAAATCTTAAGTAGGAAGGACGATTTGGGGGGCGGGAGGATTTCTACGTTCGATTCTCCGCCGGCCCGCGCTAGAACTTGCTCCCGACCTTGAAGTGGAACCACTGCGTGCGGTCGGTGTCCTGCTTGAGGACCGGGGCGGCCAGGTCCACGCCGACGTTGACGTGCCTCATGTCGACGCGGAAGCCCGTGCCGACGCTGGCCCGCGGCGTGCCAACCTGCAGCGGGTCGCGGCCCAGCATGCCCATGTCGGCGAACACCAGGCCATTGAGAGGGGTCTTGCCCTGGCCGAGGCCGAGGTTGTCGAGGATCGTGTAGCGCAGTTCGTTCTGGATCAACAGTTTGGTCGAGCCGCCGACCGAGACGTCGTGATCCTTGCCGTCCATCGGCCCGGCGCCGCGGAAGGCGAACCCGCGCAGATCGTCCGTGCCGCCGAGGAAGAACCGCTCGGTGATGCCGTATTGTTCGGCCTTGAATGGGCTCAGGCCGGCCTCCGTGTTCAACGCGTAAATCCAGCTGTCCTTCAGCGTCTTGTAAATCTGGTACTGGCCGGTCGCGTTCACCAATGGGCCGCCGGCGTAGCCGGCCTCGACTCCGCCCGCGCGATACAGGCCCTTCGTCGGCCAGACCTGCGAATCGCGCGAATCCTGGACGAGCCGGATTCGCCCCGCGGCCACTCCGTAGTTGTTCATCTCCTCGCTCAGGCCGTCCTCGGTCTCATCGAGCCACACGTAGCCGACCCGCGCGCGGAAATACGCGGTCAGGTATTCGTCCAGCGGCTTGCCGATCTCGGCGCGCGCCCCGGCTTGCGACTCGTCGTAGCCGCGGCGGGTGAAATCCTCCTTGAACAGGTCGACGGCGAGCGACTCGCCGTTCGCGCCCCAATGGCGGTCGAAATAGCCGATGTTGGCCGCCGTGGTCCGCTGGCCCACCAGCACGTTGGCCCGCAAATCGCGCGCCTCGCCGAACAGGTTGCGTTCGGTGTACGAGCCGAAGCCGTAGATGCCGCTCTCGTCGCCGTAGCCGACGCCGAAGATGACGTTGCCGGTGACGCCTTCCTCGACCGTCAGGACCATGTCGCGCACCGACTCGTCTCCCGTCGGCTCGCTGTGCGCCTTCACACTGTCGAAAATCCCGAGCCGATCCAGGCGCTCGACGGTCTCGCGCTCTTTCTCCTTGCTGTAGACGTCGCCCGGCTTAAGCAGCACTTCCTCCTTGATCGCCTCGTCTTTGACCGGCGGGGCGATCTTGCTGTAGAAGCGCGTAAAGAAGCCCATTTCCTGGTCGGTCGGATACGGGTTGCGGTCGATGATCACCTTGCCGACGCGCACCCGCTGGCGTTCCTTGACGTTGACGACCAGGTCCAACGCGGCCGCCGGCTTGTCCAGTTGATAGTCTTCCGAGATCAGGGTCATCAGGAACCCTTCATCGTAATACAACGACTGGACCTTTTCGATCGCGGCGGCGACGTCATCGGCGTCGAACGGCTTGCCGGCCAACTTGGCGAACGGCGCCTGGACCTCGGCCGGGCCGAAGTAGGTCGCCCCGTCGACCTTCACGTTGCGGATCGTGAAGCGCGGCCCTTCGTTGACGACGATGACCGGCGTGACTTCCTTCTTGTCCTGGTCGTAGATGAACTCGCCGGGATGGACGTCGACGGAGAAATAGCCGTAGGACAGATACATGCGGGTGATCTTCTGCAGGTCTTCCTTGAACGTCGCCTCGTCGAAGTAGTTCTTGAAGAAGAGCCACGACCCCTTGTTGTCCATGTCCCAGCGCAGGCGGAAGTTCGAGAGGCTCTTCGCCCCCTCGATCTTCACGTCCTTGATCTTCAGCCGCTCGCCTTCGTCGATGAAAACCTGGAGGTTGACCGTCCCGTCGTCGTTCTCGATCGTCTCGATGCGGGCGCTGGTCTTGGTGAGGCCCGCGCCGCGGTAGTCTTCCAGGATCTTCTCGCGCGTCTTGGCGATGGAATCGGCCTCCAGCGTCTCGCCCTTCTTCACCGGAATGGTGGCCAGCAAGCGCTTCGTCGTCAGCTTCGAGTTGCCGACGATGGCGATGTCGCGGACCTTCGGATAGGGGACGAGAACGAAGATCAGTTTGACGCCGTTCTGATACGGCGCGCGGCGGGCCTCGACGTTGCGCGCCAATTCGCTCAGGCTCTTCAGGTCGTCCTGCACGACCTGCGCGTCATACGGCTCGCCGACCCGGCTCTTGATGGCGGCCTCGAGCCGCGAGCGGCTGATGGCATCGCCGCCCTGGAACTCGATGGCCGTGAGGGTGTCGTTCGGTGTGGCGAAGACCGGGGTCCGGCCCGCCAACATAACGGCGATGAAAAACGCGAAAAGAAACGGCTTACGGCTCGTCATGACCACCTCGGGCGGCGACAGTCAGCCCCTGCGATGCGTCCTTCGGCCACGCCGGCGCGGCCAAACCGCGCTTGCGCGCTCGCGGGCGCAAAAGTCGTAGCGACAATTATAGCGCCATCAATGGCTGCGTGTTCAAGCAAAGTCAAGAAAATTCAAGCCTTGAGCGGCGGGCGCGGACGTGCGGGCCGCGCTTCGGGCCGCCGGTTCTTCCTCTATAAGACACCTATCGGCCCGCCAAGTTTCTCGCTCAAGCATAAGTGATTTTCCAACGCGGCATCTGGAAATGCCAGTCAAAACAATTGGTTTTTTTGAGGACGGGCGCATTATGCTTGCCTGCCGTGCGAAGTTGAGAGACTCGGCACTCGTGCCTGAGGACGCCGGCGCTCCCAGGAAAGGCGCCGCCAGGGGCGGCAGGGGCGATGCGGCTCAAACGTTACTTCAGATAATCCAACAGCGTCGGCATGATGACGCGCGAAGCCGCGCCGAGGCTCGCTTCGTAGGCCAACTCCTGCTGTGAAAGGTCGCTCATCGCGTCGGCGATGTCGACGTCGCGCAGGTCCGACTGCGTTGTCTGCAACGCGGTCTTCACGTCGGCCAGCCGCGAGTCGATGGTTTGGAACTGGTTCTGGCGCGTGCCGACGACGGCGCGGAAGTTCGACATCTGGTTGAGCGCCTTGTCGAACCCATCGAGCAGCGACTGCATCTCGGTCCCGTTGTTGTCGCGCAAGGCATCGATCGCGCGGTTGAGGAGCGAGAAGACATCGACTCCGTCCTGCACGCCGACGCCCTGGAAGACCGCGTCGCCCGTCAGGTTGGTCGTCAGGCGCTTGCCCTGCGCCAGTTCCAGTTTCACCTCGCCGTCGTCGCCGGCGTATTGTCCGGCCTCCGCCGAGGCGACGTTGAACCGGTCGCCTGCCGCGGGGCCGGTCGCCCCATCCGTTAGCGTGATCGAGATTCCATCGAAACGAATCTCCTGGCCGCTGGTGTAGGCGTTGCCTTGGGAGACGTAGGCGCCGCGCGTGACGTCATAGACGTCGAAGGTCGCCGCGCCGGTGAACTCGATGCGGTAGGCGTCGCCGGTGAACTGCACGGGATCGACCACCGCTTCGCCGGTCGCCGTGGCTCCACCGGTATTGGCCGGATCGGCCGTGGTCGTGGTGTAGGCGCCGCGAAACGTCGGGTCATTGTCCGCGAAGCCGGCGTAGATGTACCGCCCCCCCAGGCTGGTGGTGTTGGCGGCGGTGACCATCTGCTGCAAGAGCGAGACCATCTCGACCCGGGCGGCTTCGCGCGTCTGAGGGGAAGTCGAGAGGTTGCTCGCCTGCGCGAGCATCAACTCCTTCGCGCGGGAGATCGTGTCGATGGCGCCTTGCAGGCTGCTGTCGTAGCCCTTCGTTAGATCGAGCGCGTTTTGCACGTTGCGCTGAAACTGCTCGGTCTGGCCGATGGCGTCGCGGACGGACAGGAGCTTGCCGGCGTCGATGGGATTGTCGCTCATGCGGTTGATGCGCTGCTGGGTGGCGACCTTCTCCTGCGCGTCCATCAATCGCTTCGAGCCGGCCTGGATCTGCTTTTGGATCATGTAGAAGGTGGAAAGATTCGTCACGCGCATAGTCCCATCACCTCTTCATTGTCGTCGGGCTGGGTTGAGTGCGGAGTGCGGAGTTGGCAAGGCGTGAAAAGAACCAAAAGGGCTCAAGGGACCAAAGAGACCCAAGAACCTGCATCTGCTCTTGTCCTTTACGTCCTTTTGGTCCCTTGGGTCCTTTCCCAACTGCGCATTCCGCACTCCATACCCCCGCATCACCCCAACATATTCAGCAACGTCTGGTACATCTCATCCACCGAGCTCATCACGCGCGCCGAGGCCTCAAACACGCGCTGGAAGCGAATCAGGTTCGAACTCTCCTCGTCGATGGACACGCCCCCCGCGCGCGGCGGCGATGGCGTCGAGACTCGCCTGGATCGGCGCGGCCACCTCGATGGTCTTCGCGGCGCCGTGGAAGGCGTTGACCTCGAACACGTCGCCCGCCGCCGGGGCGCCGCCGGCGCCGTCGGCGATCGTCACCGACATTCCCGCGAACGCGATGGCCGAGCCGGAGGTGTACGCGTTGCCCGTCGAAACCGCCGCGCCCGTGTCGGCGTCCACGACGTCGAACGTGTCGGCCGCCGTGAACCGAATTTCGTAAGCGTGCAGGGCGAGCGCGTCGAGATCCGTGATGGAGGCCGCCGTCACGGCCGCTCCGCCGCTGTTGTTCGCCCGGGCCGCCGCGTAGGCGTTGAGTCCGTCGAAGAAATCGCCGCCGGCCGCGCCGGTTAGATCCACGCCCTGCCGATGAATGCGGTTCACTTCGAGCATCAACGCGGCGGCGAAGCGGTCCATCCGGTCCTGCATGTCGGGAACCACCTGGTCGCGCAGTTCCAGAATTCCGCCCAGTTCGCCCGAGTCGATGCGGCTGGTGATGTTCTCCCGCACGCCGTTGGGATAGAGGTGAAAGACCTGGAGCGGCTCGCCCTCGCCGCCCTGCGCGGTCTCCAAACGGCTGGCGAAGGTGGCGTTCACCAGGGTCCGCCCGCCGGCGACCATGACGGTCAACCCGCCCGAGGAGTCCTTGAACGTTTCGACTTTGATGAGCGACGCCAGTTTCTCGACCGCCTGATCCCGCTGTCGCGTTGCGTTTGCTCCAACTGACGGCTGTTGTCGTTGAGGAGCGAAGCGAGCGACTCGGCTTTCGAGCGGACCATGCCGCGCTCGGCCGTGCCGGCGGGGCGGGAGGCCAGGTCCTGGAACGCGGCGAACAGGTCGTTCAGCCCCGTGCCGACGCCCTGCCCCTGCGTCTCGTCGAACATTGCTTCCAGGCGCGCCAGGGAGAGAGACATCTGATTCAGGCTGCCCTGCGCGCTCAACGCGTCGCGCACCTGGCGGTCGAGGAACTGATCGTGCAAACGTTCGATGGACTGGATGCTGACGCCGTCGCCGTAGGGGCTGGCCTGGAAGGCGGCGCGCTGTCGCGAATAGCCCTCGGTGTTGGCGTTGGCGATGTTCTGCGCGGTCACCTGCAGCGCTGTCTGCTGGGCGAAGAAGCTCTGGCGGGCGATGTTCATGATCGAACCGATGCTCATGGTTGGTCCTCCGTCACACCTGGCGCTGTTCGTGGCGCAGGCTTTCCAGCCTGTGTTTCAACTGATCCCGACTGGTTGCTCCACAGGCTGGAAAGCCTGCGCCACGAAAGGCGCCTCCTCCGTCACACCTGCCGCGCCACGACCTGCGGGGCGATGCGATACGCGCGCAACGCGCCCTTCGGCCGATAGGTTTTGTGAATATCGTCGGCCTGCGCCAGGGCGCGGATGGCCTCGCGGACCGTTTCCAGGGAGTGGTTGGCGAGATACCGGTTCGTCGTGTTGCGGGTTTCGCCGGTTTCGACGAGTTCGCGCAGCGCGTCGCGCAGGCGCATCAGTTCGCGCGCCTCCGGCTCGGGCGCTTGCGCGGCGACTTCGATCAGGCGCATTCCCTCGGCGCCGTCGCGGCCGAGCAGAGAGGCGATGGATTCCATCAACAGCCGGCGCGATTCGTCCAGCGCCCTCAACTGCAGCGCCAGGCCGTCCTTCTCATTGGCCAGAACGAGCAGGCGCTCCGCGTCGAGGCCCTTGAGCGCCCGCTGTTCCTCATCGAGCAGGTCGGCCAAGCGCCGGTGCAGTTCGAGTTCGCGTTCGAGAATGCTGACGAGGCCGCGGTAGGGGGAGGACATGACAAGTCCCTGCGAAAGCGCCGCGGGCCGCGGACTCTTGCAGGAGACGATCATCGGGGAGGCTGGGGGTGAGGCGAGGTCCGCGGGGGCCTAATGGCCATTGCGCCGCAGGCGGGCCGATTCGCGCAGGGCCTCATCGACCATCTTGCGCGCGATCTTCCCGCTTTCGACCTGATAGGAGCCGTCCTCGATGGCGTCCCGCAATTCCGCCACCCGTTCCATGCGCACGTCGGGGAGGGTCGCGATATGCTCGCGCGCCCGCCGCACGTCGCGCGACGATTCCGACAGGTCCACGCTCACCGCTTCTTCCGGCATTGCCGCGGGTTCTTCGATTCGTTTGGGAGACG